>PTKB01000043.1 GCA_002937555.1 Alphaproteobacteria bacterium MarineAlpha10_Bin2
AGGCCGCCTTCGGGCGGCCTTTTTTATTACGTATTTCGGAGCCGCTCAGCGCGAGTAATACTCGACCACCAGATTAGGCTCCATTTGCGCCGGATAGGGCACATCGGCCAATTTCGGCGTGCGCACGAATGTGCCTTCCATGCGGTCGTGATTGACGTCCATGTAATCAGGCACTTCGCGCTCGGCCGAATCGACGGCGGCCAATACGAGCGGCATTTCGCGCGATTTTTCCTTGATCGTCACCGCGTCGCCTTCGCTCACCAAATAGCTCGGGATGGTGACGCGCCGGCCGTTGACGCTGACATGGCCATGGCTCACGAATTGCCGCGCCGCGAACACGGTGGGGACGAATTTCATGCGGTAGACCACGGCATCGATGCGGCGCTCCAACAGGCCGACTAGATTTTCGCCGGTATCGCCCTTCACATTCGCCGCCTGCTCGTAATAGCGCTGAAATTGCTTCTCGGTGATATTGCCGTAATAGCAACGCAATTTTTGCTTGGCTTGTAGTTGCGTGCCGAAATCGGACGGTTTGCGGCGGCGCTGACCATGCTGGCCGGGGCCGTACTCGCGCTTGTTGGTCGGGCTCTTGGCGCGGCCCCACAGGTTTACCCCGAGGCGGCGGCAGACCTTGTATTTCGATTCAAGTCGTTTGGTCATGTGACTCGCAATATGTGCGCAAAAAATCAGCGCGGACCGAAGGGCCCGCGAAGTGGCGTACTATATACAGGCCGCTTCGCTTGTCAAACCCGTTCCGGGCGGGCGAGAGCGTTAAGATTACTTCTCCCCTGAGGTTCTACCGGGGGGTGGGCGGGTCAATGATTTGACGATTCCGAACAGGCTCTGCACGTCCTGTTGCGACATCTGAATGCGCTGGAACATAGTGCGCATGTTGCTCACCATCTTGGGCCGCATTTGGGCCGTTGGATAAAAGTCGCGTGAGTCCAACTCCCCTTCCAACATATTGAAAAAATTCAATATTTCCTTCTTGCTTGCGGCTGGGCTGCGGCCGGCCGGTAAGCGCTCAGGAGCCGCCTCCTGGGCCGCCGCGCACCATTCGTAACAGACGATGAGAACCGCCTGAGCAAGATTTAGGGAAGCGAAGGCCGGATTTAGGGGAACTTCGATGATGGCGTCGGCAAGCACCACGTCGTCATTGTTGAGGCCGCTCCGCTCCGGGCCGAACAGGACACCGGTGTTTGCCGCCCGGCCGTGGTGAAGGTTTGCGGCCGCCTGGCGCGGGGTGAGCACGGGTTTGACCATTTCGCGGCCGCGCGCGGTACTGGCATAGACCATGTTCAAATCCGCCACGGCGTCCGCCACCGTATCGAACAGGCGCGCCCGCCCGATCACCGCATCGGCGCCGGAAGCGGCGTTCAATGCCTTGACGTTGGGCCAGCCGTCGCGCGGCGCGACAAGGCGCAAATCCAGCAAGCCGCAATTCAACATGGCGCGCGCGGCCGTCCCGATATTCTCGCCTAGTTGCGGACGGACGAGAATGATTGCCGGCCCGCCCGCCGACGCGAAATCCGCTGCCTCTGTTTTCGCTTGGCGCCGTTTAGGTCTCTCCATCGGGCGCCTCTGAGCCGCCGGATGCCGCCTCGCGCTTCAATTCGTCGCGCAACAGCTTATAGATGATGCCGTCATGGAGGGCGCTGTAAGACGCATCGATGACATTGTCGGAGACGCCGACGGTCGACCAATTGTCGATGCCGTCGGAGGAATCGATCATCACCCGGATGCGGGCTTTGGTGCCGCCTTCGGAATTTAATATCCGCACTTTGTAATCGACCAGGCGCAGGCCGCTGAGGCTGGGATAAGCGTCGCCGAGCGATTTCCGCAACGCCTCGTCGAGGGCGTGCACGGGCCCCGCACCTTCGGCCACCATCATGTGGCGGTTCTCGCCCACTTGCACCCGTACCGAGGCTTCCGACAATGTGACAAGCTGGCCGCGTGCGTCGACCCGGCGTTCATCGATGACACGGAAACTGTCGAGCCGGAAGAAGTTCGGCAACGTGCCAAGGCAGCCGCGCGCCAACAGCTCGAAACTTGCCTCTGCGCCGTCATAGGTGAGGCCGTTCTGCTCATTGTCGCGCAGCATTTCGAGCAAGCGCTGGCCCATCGGGTCGTCGAGATCGGCGGCGATGCCGAGCGCCGCCAAACGCCGGGAGATATTTTCCGGATCGGCTTGGTCTTCTGCCGCCAAGCGGCGCTGGTTGCCGACCGCTTGCGGATCGATATGCTCAAGCGCCGCCGCCGCATCCGTTCCATCGCCATGGCTAAAAGCGGCAGCGCCAACAAACGGCGCGCGCGGCGCCGGAGGCTGGTTGAGCCGGGCGTCGATGTGGCGCGAAACGGCGGTGAGGCGGCTCAGCGCCTCGGCCGAGACCGCCGTTTCAAAATCCAGCTTGAGTGTCAGATTGGGGATCACGGAAGCGAGATTGGCGTTGCCACAGCGCATGCCGAGGCCGTTGAAGCTGCCCTGTACCTGGCGCGCCCCGGCACGCACCGCGGCGAGCGACCCGGCCACCGCATTGTCGCTATCGTTCAGGCAGCGGATGCCGATATGGCTGCTCGGCAGCGCTTTCGCGACTTCGCCGACGATCTCGGAGATCTCATGCGGCATCGTGCCGCCATTGTCGTCGCTGAGCACCACCCAGCGGGCGCCGTGAATATAGGCCGTAGCGGCGCATTCGAGGGCGTAATGCGCATCGGCCTTGAAACCGTCGAAAAAATGGCCGCAAACGAACATCACCTCATCGGCCCAGCCGGCAATATGAGAAACCCGCTCGGCGATCATATCGATCTGCTCGCGCGCCTCGACGCCATGCATCGAACGCGCTTGTTGTTCGGATGCCGCGCCGGTCAAACAGACGACACGGGCGCCATTGTCCCGCGCCCTGGCCAGTGCCGGATCGCCTGCGGCACCCTCTTCCCGCGTTTGCAGCGGTGAAAGCACCGCAAGGCGAGCCTGGCTGAATTTGGCCGCCGCAGCCAACAGTGCATCGCCAGCGGGGCCGGAGCCTGGATCGCCGCCTTCAATGTAATCGATCCCAAGGCCATCCAGTGCTTCGGCAATGGCCAGCCCGTCGGCGCCGGAAAATTTGCCGCCGTCAGGCAGCGCGCCGCTCCTCAGGCTACTGTCGTAAAGAAATATGCGCTTATCCGACATCCGCCACCCTACCCGGTGCGCCGCCAATCGGTGGTGCCGTCCGGCCTGTCCTCGAGAATGATGCCATTTTCGGCCAAGGCGTCGCGAATATTATCCGCCGTGCCGAAATCTTTCGCATTGCGGGCCTCCAAACGTAGCGCGATTTGGGCCTCGATATGGCTTACATCCTCCGCTGCATCCGCGCCCTTGAACCAGGCTTTGGGGTCTTGCTGCAGAATTCCAAGCATGCCGGCACTGGCTAAAAACGTGCGGCGGTGGCGCCCCGTGTCCGGCCCGTCCAGTTTCGACAATTCATCCGCCTGCCGCTCCAATTCGCTAAGGGCCAACGGCGTATTGAGATCATCGTGCAACGCCGCGTCAAATCCAGGGTCACCGGAATCGGCGTCGTCCGATCCCGTCTCCGACACTTCGCCAGCGTTTTGCAGCACGCGGTAGAGGCGATCGAGGCGAGTGCGGGCCTGTTGCACCCCCTCCTCCGTCCAGTCGAGCGGGTGGCGGTAATGGGTGCTGAGCATCATCAAGCGCAGGACTTCGCCCGGCGCGCCGTCGAGCGCATCGCGGATAGTGATGAAATTGCCGAGCGATTTGGACATCTTTTCGCCGTTCACGGACAGGAAGCCGTTATGCACCCAGGTGCGCACGAAGGGCTGGCCCGGGGAGGCGCATTCGCTTTGCGCGACCTCGTTTTCGTGATGGGGAAAAACCAGATCGGCGCCGCCGCCGTGAATATCAAGGGTGAGGCCGAGATGTTTGCGGCTCATGGCCGAGCATTCGATGTGCCAGCCCGGCCGGCCGCGCCCCCACGGGCTGTCCCAGCCGGGAAGCCCCTCTTCGCTCGGCTTCCACAGGACGAAATCCGCCGGATCGCGCTTGTAGGGCGCGACTTCGACCCGCGCACCAGCCAGCATTTCCTCGCGGTCGCGGTTGGAGAGCTTGCCGTAATCATCGTCCGAAGGGACATGAAAGAGAACATGCCCTTCCGCCTCATAGGCGTGGCCCGAGGCGATCAAGGTCTCGATCATGTCGATCATTTCGCCGATATGTTCCGTGGCGCGCGGCTCGACATCCGGCGGCAAAGCGTTCAACTCGTCGATATCGTCGTGAAACGCCTGGGTTGTGCGGGCGGTGATGGCCGAGATCGGCTCGCCCGATGCTTGCGCCGCGGCGTTGATCTTGTCATCCACGTCGGTGATGTTGCGCACATAGGTAACGCTGTCCGCGCCGTAAATATCGCGCAACAGGCGGTACAGCACATCGAAGACGATGATCGGCCGCGCGTTGCCGATATGCGCCAAATCGTAAACCGTCGGCCCGCAGACATACATGCCCACACACGCCGCATCGAGCGGTTCGAACAGTTCTTTCTTTCGCGTTTGGGTATTAAACAGGGTAAGCGCCACCCGCTGCTCCGTTTCTTATTTATCGCCGTAACGGGTAGCAGATTCCGCAATACGGGTCCACGGGCGCAAGCCGATCAGGGCGTGCCGCGAAAGCGGTTGGTAATCGGATAGCGCCGGTCCTTGCCGAGCGCACGGCCGGTCAGCTTCACCCCCGGCGGCGCTTGACGGCGCTTATATTCGGCCACATCGAGCATGCGCCAGATGCGTGTCACGATGGCTTCGTCATGGCCGCGCGCGACGATCTCCGCCACCGGCATTTCGTTCTCGATCAAACATTCGAGAATATCGTCCAGCACGTCATAGGGCGGCAGTGAATCCTGATCGGTCTGGTCGGGCCGAAGTTCGGCGGAAGGCGGCTTGGTGATGATGTTCTCGGGGATAACGCGCCCTTCCGGGCCTTTGAACCCAGGCGCCCATTGTTGATTGCGCCAGCGCGACAGGTCGAATACGACGCTCTTATAAACATCTTTCAACACCGAATATCCGCCGCACATGTCGCCGTAAAGGGTGGCGTAGCCGACCGACATTTCCGACTTGTTGCCGGTCGTCAGCACCATGTGGCCGAGCTTGTTGCTCAAGCCCATGAGAATGATGCCGCGCACCCGCGCCTGGATATTCTCCTCGGTCGCATCGGCTTCGCGCCCGTTGAAGGCTTTGGCCAACATACCATCGAACGCCCCGACCGCCGGCTCGATGGCGATTGTGTCGCAGGTCAGGCCGAGCATCTTGGCGCACTCAGCGCCGTCGCCGAGCGAGGCTTGCGAGGTATAGCGCGACGGCATGCGCACGCAATGCACCCGCTCGGGACCCAAAGCATCGACCGCAACGGCGGCCGACAAAGCCGAATCGATGCCGCCGGAGAGGCCGATCAACACGCCGGGAAACCCATTCTTGTCGACATAATCCCGAAGGCCCAAGACCATCGCATGGTAGAGCGCCTGCAATCCGTCCAATTGCGGGCTGCGGCCGGCCATCTGGCATTGCCATACGCCGTCGCCACTCTCGGACCAATGCGTCAACAGCATGTCCTCGGCAAACATCGCCGCCTGAGCACACAGCGATCGGTCGGCTCCGAGAACGAAAGACGCACCGTCGAAAACCAGCTCGTCCTGGCCGCCGATCTGGTTGAGGTATATGAGCGGCAGGCCGGTTTCGAGAACCCGGGCGACGGCGCTGTTGAGGCGCACATCCGTCTTGTCGCGCTCATAAGGCGAGCCGTTGATCGTCAACAGGATCTCGGCGCCGGATTCCATCAGGCATTCGGACACTTCATCAACCCACATATCCTCGCAAATCATCACGCCGAGACGAATGTTCCGGAAGGCAATGGGGCCGGGCAGCGGACCCTGGGCAAAGACGCGGACTTCGTCGAAGACGCCGTAATTGGGCAGGGCGTATTTGTAGCGCCGCGCGGCGATCTCTCCGCCATCCAGAAGCAATGCCGCATTGTAGAGCTTGCCGTCATCGCGCCAGGGTGCGCCCAGTAGAATCGCCGGGCCGCCATCGCCGGTCTCCGTCGCCAGCTCCTCGACCGCGGCTTCCGCAGCCACTTGGAACATCGGCTTCAGGATGAGGTCTTCCGGCGGATAGCCGCTCACCACAAGCTCGCTAAAGACCACCAAATCGGCGCCCGCAGCGGCGGCCTCGGCACGCTTGGCGCGGATCAGGGCGCAATTTCCGGAAATGTCGCCGACCGTCGGGTTGATCTGCGAAAGCGCGATTGAAACTGTGCCGGACATAACTTTTGGGGTGTTCTAGCGGACGCCGGGCTTAGGCATTTTTCTTGGCGCTGGCCTCGGCGAAGCCGTTGCGAAGAAGAAATTCGCGCCCGGTCTTGACCCGGATATTTCCGTCATAGGCGATGATATCGGCGGTGGCGTAGGTCTCGGCCCAAACATCGGGAAGGAACGAGCCGGTGCCGATGATATCGATGGGCGCGCCGGCGCTGGCCATGACTTTGCATTTATCCGGCCCGAAGCCCGAGCTGGCGATAATTTTGACTTTGTCGAAACCGGCTTCGTCCAGGCTGTCGCGCAGATGAAAGATGGCGGCGGCGCTGACACCGGTGCCTATGAGCCATTTGAGTTCCGTTTCACTGCGGTACTGGCGCACGGCACGCGGCTTGTGTTTTTCGAGAATCGCGTAGCACGCGGCCATATCGAGGCCCTCGACATAGCGGCCGCCATGGGTGTCGAGACGCAAGCGAAGCTCGCCTTGGGCGGCAAGTTCGGGAAACGCCCGGCAGACCTCGAGCGCATCGGTAATCTCCTGGCCGAAATAATCGATCAGCACGGTCAAGCCTTCATCGGGAAATACCTCGCAGTACATTTCCGCCGCGCGCAGGGTCGATCCGGCATAGCCAACGAAGGCGTGCGGCATGGTGCCGAAGCCGCCGGGATTGCCGAAATAATGCGCCGTGGCATCGTTGGAATTGCCGATAAAGCCAACCGCCTCGCTATCCCGCCTGGCGCCCTCGGAACCCACCGAAGCGGCATAGGCCATCATCTCCGCCATCTCCTGGCCGGCGCAATGGCGTGCGTCCATCGCCATGAAGCCCACATCAGGCAAGGTCACGCACATGGAATAGGCGTTATAGGCGGCGACACAGACGGCGCCGAGGCGCTGCAGATAGAGCGTTTCCAAATCGACCAGATGATAGAGCGGCCCGCTGATGAACAGTAGCGGCTCACCGGCGCCGACCCAATCTCCCTCGCTGAAGCGGCTCTCGATCTTGAATTCCGTGCCGCGCTCGGCAGCGACGGAATGCAGCCACTCCGCTATCAGGCGCGGCGCGTAACAGACGGGACGGCGCATGAAGACGGCGTAGGTAACGTTGGTATCGCCGAAACGGCCGACCGCCTCGCGGGTTTTGACAAAATAACGGTCCGTTTGCCGGGTGATATCCGATTGGGAGGGGAAACTCGCCATGATGCGCCCTGCCGGTTGCTCTGTAGCCGAAGCGATGCCTTACCTTATGACGCCTGCATATAGCGGGCTTCGCCGCCCCGCTCCGCCTGCAAACGCTCGGCAATCAGAAATGCCAGTTCGAGCGCCTGCGAGGCATTCAAGCGGGGATCGCAATGGGTGTGGTAGCGGTCCGAAAGAACTTCTTCGGTGATCGCCTGAGCGCCGCCGAGGCATTCGGTCACGTCCTGGCCGGTCATCTCGAAATGAACCCCGCCGGGATGGGTGCCTTCGGCGCGATGGGCAGCGAAAAATCCGCTCACTTCGGAGAGGATCTTGTCGAACACCCGTGTCTTGTATCCGTTAGATGATTTGATCGTGTTGCCGTGCATCGGATCGCAGGCCCAAAGCACGTTGCGTCCTTCGCTCTGAACGGCGCGGATTAACGGCGGCAATGCAGCTTCGACTTTATCCGCCCCCATGCGCGCGATTAAGGTGAGCCGGCCGGGCTCGTTTTCCGGATTGAGCACATCGATCAAGCGGATGAGATCGTCCGCCTCCAGCGACGGCCCCGCCTTGAGGCCGATGGGATTTTTCACGCCACGCAGGAATTCGACATGCGCGCCGTCCGTCTGGCGCGTGCGGTCGCCGATCCACAGCAAATGCGCCGAGCAGGCATACCAATCGCCGGACGTCGAATCGATGCGGGTCAGCGCCTGTTCGTAACCGAGGATAAGCGCCTCGTGGGAGGTGTAGAATTCGGTCTCGCGAATTTGCGGCGTCGTCTCCGAAGTCAGTCCGCAGGCCGCCATGAAATCCAGGCTCTCGGTCAGGCGGTCGGCCAAATCCCTGTAACGCTCGCCGAGCGGACTCTGGGCCACAAAACCCAAATTCCAGCGCTGCACCTGATGCAGATCGGCATAGCCGCCCTGGGCGAAGGCGCGTAAGAGATTAAGCGTGACGGCGGATTGGCTGTAAGCCTGCATGAGACGGTCGGGATCCGGCGCGCGCGCGGCGCTCTCGAAGGCCATGCCGTTGATCATGTCGCCGCGATAGGCGGGCAAAGTCACACCATCTACCGTCTCCGTATCGGCGGAACGCGGCTTGGCGAACTGGCCGGCGAGACGGCCCACTTTCACTACCGGACATTTGGCGCCGAAGGTCAGCACCACCGCCATCTGCAACAGAACGCGGAAGGTGTCGCGGATATTGTCGGCATGAAATTCGGCGAAGCTTTCGGCGCAATCGCCGCCCTGCAGAAGAAAGGCTCGGCCCTCGCATGCGTCCGCCAATTTGGCGCGCAAGTTGCGCGCTTCGCCGGCGAAAACGAGCGGCGGTGAATCGCTCAGGCGCGCTTCGGTCTGTTGTAAATGGCCTGCGTCGGGCCATGCCGGTTGCTGCAATATCGGCAACGCGCGCCAGCTCTCCAGGCTCCAGTTTCGAGCCATTTCATGCCTCCTCGGGCATCGAACGATGATTTAGGCGCAGCCTATACGCTCTTATCGCAGGTTTCGCCACTAATTCATTATATATAAATGGCATTTCACTGTCACGGCGCGACCGGGTGTGACGGATTTAAGCCGTCACCGGCTCATACATGGTGACGAATTCTTCGGCCGAGGTTGGATGCACGGCGACCGTCTCGTCGAACTGCGCCTTGGTGGCGCCGGCCTTGATCGCGACGCCGAGAAGCTGCGACAGCTCACCGGCACCGGTGCCGATCATATGGCAGCCGACCACACGGTCATCGGCGCGGTCGACGACCAATTTCATGAATACTGTTTCGTCGCGGCCCGTGAGCGTGTGTTTGAGCGGACGGAAGCGGGTTTTGTAGATATCGACGGCAGCGCAATGGGTCCGCGCATCCTCCTCGCTCATGCCGACGGTGCCGATTTCCGGCTGAGTGAACACGGCGGTAGGGATATCGCGGTGATCCGGGATTTGCGGATTGTTATTGTAGAGCGTTTCGGCGAGGCAGCGGCCTTCGTGAATGGCGACGGGCGTCAAGTTTACACGGTCGGTGCAATCGCCGACCGCGTAGAGGTTCGCGACAGTGCTGCGCGAGCCGGAATCGACCGTGACCGCGCCATTGTGATTGACCTCGACCCCGACTTCCTTGAGTCCGAACCCCGCCGTATTGGGCGCGCGGCCGGTCGCGAACATCACTTGATCTGCTTCCAAAACGTCGCCCTGGCTGGAGGTGAGGGCGATGCCGGCCGTGGTTTTCTCGAGCTTGACGGCGTTGGTGTTGAGGCGCACGTCGACGCCCGATTTCCGCATCTCGTCGCAGCATATTTCGCGGATATCCATATCGAAGCCGCGCAGGATCATGTCCGAGCGATAGAGCTGCACGGTCTCGACGCCGAGGCCGTTAAAGATGCATGCAAACTCGCACGCAATATAGCCGCCGCCGATGATGACGATGCGCTCCGGCAGTTGCGGCAAATCGAACGCCTCGTTCGAAGTGATGGCCAGTTCGATGCCGGGCAATTCCGGCAGAGAGGGCCAGCCGCCGGTGGCAATGAGAACGGTGTCGGCGCTGTAACGGTCGTCGCCGATGGCCACGGTGTTGGCATCGAGTAAGGCGCCCCGGCCGTCGATCGCGGTGACGCCGGAATCCTTCAGCAAACGGCGGTAGATGCCCTCCAGCCGATCCAATTCCTTGCTCTTGGCGGCGACCATGGTGGGCCAATCAAAGCGGCTTTCGCCGACGCTCCAGCCGTACCCCGCAGCGTCTTCGAAATCGTGGCGAAAATGCGAGGCGTAGACGAGAAATTTCTTTGGAATGCAGCCGCGATGGACGCAGGTACCGCCCATGCGGCTCTCCTCCACCAGGCCGACGCGCGCGCCATGGCTGGCGGCGCGGCGCGCACAGGCAACGCCGCCCGAACCGCCGCCGATGACGAAGAGGTCGAAATCCGCCACAGGACGCTTAAGTGTCGATGCCGCCCATGCAGAGGTATTTGACCTCCATGAACTCATCGAGGCCGAAATGCGAGCCTTCTCGCCCGACGCCGGATTCCTTCATGCCGCCGAACGGCGCGACCTCGGTCGAGATGATACCGGCGTTGATGCCGACGATGCCGTATTCGAGCTGCTCGGCGACGCGCCAGATGCGGCCGATGTCGCGGCTGTAGAAATAAGCGGCGAGGCCGAATTCGGTATCGTTGGCGAGTTGCACGGCCTCGTCGTCGGTGTGGAAACGGAACAGCGGCGCCAGCGGGCCGAAGGTCTCCTCGCGTGCGACTTTCATCTGCGTATTGACGTTGGCGATCACGGTGGGCTCAAAAAAGCTGCCGCCCAATTTATGGCGCTTGCCGCCGGTGATGATCTTGGCGCCTTTGTCGAGGGCATCCCGAATATGCTCCTCAATCTTTTCCACCGCCGCCATATCGATCAGGGGCCCCTGTTCGGTTTCGCCCTTGAGGCCCGGGCCAACGCGCATCTTGTCGCTGGCGGCGGCGAGCTTTTCAGCGAATTCGTCGTAGACGCCGTCCTGGATCAGGAAGCGGTTGGCGCAGACGCAGGTTTGCCCGGTGTTGCGGTATTTCGACGCCATGGCGCCGGTGATCGCCGCGTCCATATCGGCATCGTCGAACACGATGAAAGGCGCATTGCCGCCCAACTCCATCGAGACTTTCTTCACCGTGGCGGCGCATTGCTCGATCAGAATCTTGCCGACTTCGGTGGAGCCGGTGAAGGAGAGCTTGCGGACGATCGGGTTGGAAGTAATTTCCGCGCCCATCTCGCGCGACGGGCCGGTGAGGATGTTGAGCACGCCCGGCGGAATGCCGGCGCGCTCGCCCAATTCGCACAGCGCCAGCGCCGAATAGGGCGTCGAAGTGGCGGGGCGCGCCACCACGGTGCAGCCTGCCGCCAGCGCCGGGCCGGCCTTGCGCGTGATCATCGCGTTGGGGAAATTCCACGGCGTGATCAGGCCGACGACGCCGACCGGCTCCTTGATCACGACGATACGCCGGTCGTTCATCGGCTGGGGGATGACATCGCCGTAGGCGCGCTTGCCTTCTTCAGCGAACCATTCGACGAACGAGGCGCCGTAGGCGATCTCGCCGCGAGATTCGGCCATCGGCTTGCCTTGCTCGGCGGTCATGATAATCGCCAGGTCCTCCTGGTTCTCCATCATCAGGTCGAACCATTTGCGCAGGATCTTGGCGCGTTCCTTGGCCGTCAATGCGCGCCATGCCGGATAGGCGCGGTTCGCCGCCTCGATGGCGCGCCGGGTTTCGGCGGTAGCCATGGCCGGCACGGTGCCGATCACTTCGTTGTCCGCCGGGTTGTTGACATCGATGGTTTTGCCGTTGTCGGCATCGGCCCAGGCGCCGTCGATATAGCATTGCTGGCGAAAGAGCTTGGGGTTCTGAAGAAATACGCCAGAGACGATTTCAGCTGTGGCTGTGGCCATTTTCGTTTTTCTCCATGATTTAGAGTTCATACGCCCGGGAGCAGGCGCCGTTCCGCCGCGTCCGGGCTTTGGCCTCACCCTATCGCCCCGGACCATCGGCGGCAACCGCAGGAGGCGGACAAGGTCGCCAGGTTGCGATAAGCTGCCCGCCGTGCAGAAAAGAACGCAACCTCGGTCGCACGCGACGCGGCGGCAATTTCTTGCCGGCGCCGCTGCCACAGGTGCCGCGCTCGGCGCCGGTACATGGCAGGGCCGCGCTATGGCCGGCTATTGGCAAGTTAAAGAGCGCAAGATCGCGCTGCACAATCTCTGGACCGAGGAGTATCTCGATCTTACCTATTGGCGGGACGGCGATTATCTGGCGGACCCGCTCGCCGATTTCGACTATCTTCTGCGCGACTGGCGGAGCGGTGAAGTCGGAGAAATATTCCGCACCGTGTTCGACCAGCTATTCTGGCTCAAACGCGCGCTCGGCGGCGATGCGCCTTTTGGCATCATTTCCGGGTTCCGCTCGGAATCGACCAACCAAATGTTGAACGCGACCAGCGAAGGCGTCGCCACCAACAGCCTGCACACCTACGGCATGGCGATAGACATCCGCATGGAAGGACTGGCGGGCGAAGGAATCTGGCGACAAGCGGTGGAGCTGGGCATGGGCGGCGCCGGGCTCTACCGCAGCTCAGATTTCGTCCATCTCGACGTCGGACCCGTCCGCTCTTGGGGCGGATAGAATAGCGATGAAAATCGCGGTCATGGCGGCGGGCGGCGTCGGCGGCTATTTCGGCGCCCGCCTCGCAGCAGCCGGCGAAGATGTGCACTTCATAGCGCGCGGCACGCACCTGAAAGCGATTAAGCAAAACGGCCTAAAGCTCGAAAGCGCGCTCGGCGACCTTCATGTTGAAGACGCACGAGCCACCGACGACCCCGGCACCATCGGCACCGCCGATATCGTGCTGTTCGCGGTCAAGCTAGGGGACAGCGAGGCCGCCGCAGCCTCTTGCAGGACACTGCTGGGTCCGAACAGCACGCTGATCATGTTGCAAAACGGCGTCGATGGCGTCGCGCGCCTGGCGCCGATCCTGGGCCGCGAAGCTGTGGTCGGCGGCGTCGCTTACATTTCGTCATTCATCGAGAAGCCCGGCACCATCGGCCATCATGGCAATTTCGCCCGCCTGCAATTCGGCGAAGCCGATGGCAGCAAAAGCGCCCGCCTCAGCGTCTTCACGGCCACTTGCGCAAAAGCTGGATTTGACGCCGAATTCGCACCCGATATCGAACTGGCGCAATGGCAAAATTTGTCCTTCTGGTTGGCATGAGCGACGCCACCGCCATGACCTGTCAGCCCATCGGTCCGATTCTCAACGACGCAACCGAGCGCGAATTATTCTTTAA
>PTKB01000044.1 GCA_002937555.1 Alphaproteobacteria bacterium MarineAlpha10_Bin2
TTATTCCGATTGCGAAACCAAGCCGATGGAAGAGCGGCGTCACTCCGCGGCGCGAATCTCCGCACCGTTGATACGCGCTTCGTCGGGCTCCTCTTGGTCCGGGTGCAGCAATAAGCGCTCCACCCGTTCGCCTTTTAGAATATGGCGTTCAAGAATCTCATCGAGGTCTTCCTTGGTCCGGTAGGTGTACCATGTGCCTTCCGGATAGATCACCATCGTCGGGCCGAGCTCGCAGCGGTCGAGACACTGGGAGGCGTTGACGCGCACTTTCTCGATGCCGAGCATCTTCACCCGCTCCTTCAGATGGGCGCGCAATTTTACGGTGCCTTTGGCTGCACAGCAGCCGCGTGGATGGCCGTCGGCGCGGCGGTTTATGCAGCAAAATACATGCGTGCGGTAAAACGGCTCGCCATCGCTCATTATTTGTCCTCTTTCGGCGCATCGCCGGCGCCGCTGAAACCGGCCCAAAAACTCTTTTGCATCTCTTCCAAACTTTTCGCCCCGCCCGACATCCAGCTTTTAAGGAGCGAGTCGGCATCGAACTCGCCGACCGCGTCGCGCATGCGCGCCACCATCGCTTCCATGGCCGCCTGATGGGCTTTGTCGAGATCGGGCAGGCCGAGAAACCGGCGCGCCTCTTCCGGCGTACAGTCGATTTCGATCGTCACTTTCATGGTAATTCCCCGAATCGGCGCGGCGCGGCTGGCATGCCGATGTTTTCCATATATATTCACGTTTGTATGCCCCCAACAACCACCTTGGCGGAGGTGAATGGCGAGGGTGCGAAACCGGCGGGGAGCGGATGAGCGGAAATCTTTTGGCGGGTGAATCCAGCCCCTATCTACAACAACATCGCGACAATCCGGTGCATTGGCGCCCGTGGGGCGAAGCGGCGCTGGCCGAAGCCCGGGACGCCAACAAACCGATCATGCTGTCAATCGGCTACTCGTCTTGTCATTGGTGTCACGTGATGGCGCATGAGAGTTTCGAGCATCTCGAAACGGCGGCGCTGATGAACGAATTGTTCGTCAATATCAAGGTCGACCGCGAAGAGCGCCCCGATCTCGACGCCATCTATCAGCGCGCCATCTCGTTGATGGGCCAACAGGGCGGCTGGCCGCTCACGATGTTTCTCAACCCGGACGGCGAGCCGTTCTGGGGCGGCACTTATTTTCCGCGGGAACCACGCTTCGGCCGGCCCGGGTTCCAGGACGTGCTCAAACAGATCCACGGCGCCTATACCAATGAGCCCGAGAATGTGCGCAAGAACCAGACCAATATGGTCGAAGCGCTGCGCAAGATGGCGGACAACAATCCGGGCGAGGATATCAGCGAACAGCAGATCGAGAATATTGGCCAGATGCTGTTGCGAGAGGTCGACCCGCGCCATGGCGGCATCGGCGGCGCGCCGAAATTTCCCCAGGTACCGATCCTGGATATCCTGTGGCGCAATTATAAGCGCACCGGGTCCGAGTTGATGCGCACCGCCGTGCTGCTGTCGGCGCGCCAGATGAGCGAGGGCGGCATATACGACCATCTCGGCGGCGGCTATTCGCGCTACTCGACCGACGAGCGCTGGCTGGTGCCGCATTTCGAGAAGATGCTGTACGACAATGCGCAGCTACTCGAGCTCATAAGCGAACTTTGGCAGGACACCCAAGAGCCCGTGTTCAAACAGAGAGCGGAAGAGACTGTGGCCTGGCTGTTGCGCGATATGGTGACCGGCGAGGGCGCCTTCGCCAGTGCGCTCGACGCGGATTCGGAGGGCGAGGAAGGGCGATTTTACGTGTGGCAGGAGAGCGAGATCGACGCCCTACTCGGCACCGATTCGGAAGCCTTTAAAGCGGTCTATGACGTCAGCCCGCAAGGTAATTTCGAGGGCAATAATATTCTCAACCGCCTGCGCTACCGGCCCGACGATGACGCGCTCGACGAAGCCGATATAAAGCCACTCAGAGACAAGCTGTTGGCGGTGCGCGACAAGCGAATTTGGCCGAGCTGGGACGACAAGGTGCTGGCCGATTGGAACGGCATGATGATCACGGCGCTCGCTTTCGCCGCCGCCGTGTTCGAGCGGCCCGACTGGCTGCAAGCGGCGCGGCGCGCCTGGGATTATGTCGCCGACGAGATGGCAGACGGCGATCATCTCTGTCATTCCGCCCGCCACGGTCAGGTTAAGAAGATCGAATTTCTCGATGATTACGCCGATATGTCGCGTGCTGCGCTGATGCTCTTTGAGACCAGCGGCGAGCCGGCCTTTTTGGAGCGCGCGCAGGGGTGGATGAAAATCATCGATACGCATTATTGGGACGCCGAGGCGGGCGGCTATTTTTACAGCCCGAACAGCGGAGAGACGCTGATCGCGCGCAGTAAATCGGCGCATGACATGGCGACGCCATCGGGCAACGGCACACTCGTCGGCGTGCTCGCCCGGCTGTATCATTTGACCGCGGAAGACGCTTATCTCGAGCGCGCCGGCGCCCTGGTGCGCGCTTTCTCCGGCGAGATCGGCGAGCGCTTCGCGCCCATGCCCACCTTGATCAACAATTCGGAATTGCTGACGAGTGCCATGCAAATCGTCATTGTCGGCGCGCGCGGCGAGGCGGACTGCGACGCCATGATCCGCGCCACCTACTCGCTCAGCCTGCCCAACCGTGTAATGCGCGTTATCGATCCGGGATCAAGCATGCCCGCCGGCCATCCGGCGGCCGGCAAGACGCAACAGGACGGCAAGGTAACGGCCTATCTCTGCGTCGGCCCGACCTGCTCGCTGCCGGTGACCGACGCCGGAGCGTTGCGCGCGCTGCTGCAAGACGCGTTGGAGCCGGGTCCCGGCAGGGGTGCGCAAGTCACTGAGGAGGACGCATGAGCGATCTCATTCGCCATCATATCGAGACGTCGATCGGCCCGCTCACCATTGAGCTGACAGACGAGGCCTTAACGCTGCTCGAATTCGGCGCCCAAGGGGAAGCAATGCCGGGCACACCGCCGCGCGGCCTTGGCGCTGAAACGGCGCGCCAGATCGAAGCTTACTTCGCCGGCAAGCTCAAACAATTCGACTTGCCGCTCCGCGCCGAGGGCACGCCGTTCCGGCAAAAGGTGTGGCAGGCACTGCGCGACGTGCCTTACGGCCAGACGCGCAGCTACGGGGATATCGCCCGGGAAGTCGATTCGGCACCGCGTGCCGTCGGCGGCGCGTGCGGCGCCAATCCGATCGCCATCGTCGTGCCGTGCCACCGCATTGTCGGCGCCGGCGGTTGGATCGGCGGATTTTCGGGCGGCGACGGCTGCGCGACGAAGAATATATTGCTGGAACATGAAACGGCCCAGCAAAGACTGGCCGTTTGAATTCAATCAGGGAGGAATAAGAAAAATGCCGGGCAAAATGATCGACATCAAAGCCGAAGACGGCGGCTCGTTTCAGGGATTTTTGGCGACACCCGATTCTGGCGCCGGCGCCGGCGTGATCGTGCTGCAGGAAATATTCGGCATCAATTATTTCATGCGCGAGACCTGCCACCGTTTGGCGGCGCAGGGCTATTTGGCGCTCTGCCCCGATCTGTTCTGGCGCCAGGAGCCCAATGTCGAGCTTTCCGATATGTCGGAAGGCGAATGGGGCAAGGCGTTCGGCTTTTATCAGGGGTTCGACATGGATAACGGCGTCGCCGACGCCGGCGCCGCGCTCGAACAATTGCGCGGCCTCGAGGGCTGCTCCGGCAAAGTCGGCGCGGTGGGCTATTGTTTGGGCGGCATGCTGGCCTATTTGGTCGGGGCGCGCACCAAGGCGGATGCTTCCGTCGGCTATTACGGCGTCGGCATTCAGGATGCGCTCGGCGAGGCGGCCAATATATCGGGCCCGCATATGATGCACATAGCCGAGCTCGATCAATTCGTGCCACCGGAAGCGCAAAGCGCCATCAAGGACAGTCTTGCCGACAACGCGCAGGTGACGATCCATTCCTACGCAAATGTCGATCATGCCTTCGCGCGGACCGGCGGCGAGCATTTCGATGCCGCCAGCGCCGAGCAGGCGAATGCGCGCACCGCGGAATTTTTCGCCCAACACCTTGCATAGTAGCTGCAACACCACAGCAGTGGTGACACCACGGACGTGGTGATGCCATGAGCAGCACTTGCGGGAGGACGGCGGCATGGTCGCCCATATCAACACGGTCGCCTTTCAGGGCATCGAGGCGCTCGACGTCGATGTGCAGGTCAGCATCTCGTCCGGCCTGCCGAGCTTCACCATTGTCGGCCTGCCCGACAAGGCGGTTGGCGAATCGCGCGAGCGCGTGCGCAGCGCCATTGGCGCCATGGGCCTTGCGCTGCCGCCGAAGCGCATCACCGTTAATCTCGCACCCGCCGACATACTTAAAGAAGGCAGCCATTTCGACCTCCCCATCGCCCTCGGCTTGCTCGTCGCCATGGATGTCGTCGGTGTCGAGGACACGGCCGAATATGCCGCGCTCGGCGAACTCGGCCTCGACGGCGCGCTCATTTCAATCGCCGGCGTGCTGCTTGCCGCCGTCGAGGCCAACGCCAACAATCTCGGCCTGATTTGCCCTCGAGCGAACGGCCCCGAGGCAGTTTGGGCCGGCGGCGGCGATGTGCTGGCCGCCGGATCACTGTTGGCGCTGGTCAACCACTTCAAGGGCAGCCAGATCATCTCGCCGCCGCCGCCGGCAACGCCCGAACGCGGCGCCACTTATCCCGACCTAAAGGACATTAAAGGCCAGGAGACGGCCAAGCGGGCCCTCGAAGTCGCCGCCGCGGGCAGCCACAATCTTCTGATGATCGGCCCGCCCGGAGCCGGTAAATCGATGCTCGCCCAGCGCTTGCCCGGCATCCTGCCGCCGCTCGACGCGCGCGAGGCGCTGACCGTCTCGATGATTGCCTCGGTCGCGGGCCAGCTGCGGAATGGCGCCTTGACGCTCAACCGACCGTTCCGCGACCCGCATCATTCAGCCTCCATGCCGGCGCTAGTGGGCGGCGGCTCGCATGCCAAGCCGGGCGAGGCCTCGCTTGCCCATCAGGGGGTGCTGTTTCTCGACGAACTGCCGGAATTCTCGCGTGCCGTGCTCGATGCGTTGCGCCAGCCCACCGAATCGGGGCAAATCAGCATCGCCCGGGTCAATGCCCATGTCAGCTATCCCGCCCGTTTTCAGCTCATCGCCGCGATGAATCCCTGCCGCTGCGGCTATTTAAGCGATCCCGACCGCGCCTGCACGCGGGTGCCGCGCTGCGCCCGCGAATATCAGGCGCGCATCTCCGGGCCGCTCTACGACCGTATCGATCTTCATGTCGACGTGCCCGAACTTTCCGCCACCGACCTTTCGCTGCCGCCACCGGCGGAGGGTTCAGCCGAGGTCGCGCTTAGGGTGGCGCGCGCCCGCGACATTCAACGCGACCGCTATGCGCCGCTCGATCGCGACGTGCGCACCAACGCCGAGGCCGAAGGCGAATTGCTCGATCAAGTCGCGATGCCCGACAAAAGCGGCAAGTCACTCTTGACCGAGGCGGTGGACCGGATGAAACTCTCGGCGCGGGGCTATCACCGGGTGATGCGCGTCGCCCGCACCTTGGCCGATCTCGAAGGCAGCGAAGGTGTGGGGCGAATTCACATCGCCGAAGCGCTTTCCTACCGGCGCATCAACCCCGCAGTCTGACAGAGCATCGAACCAGGGAATCGGAGCGAAACCATGGCATGGCACGAGAAAATCCTACGCGTCGATCTCACCAAGGGAACCTGCCAGGCGGAGGCGCTCAATATGGAATGGGCCGAGCTATATCTCGGCCAGCGCGGCCTGGCGACGAAGTATCTTGCTGAAGAGATGGATCCGAAGGCGGACCCCCTGTCGCCGGAAAACGTGCTGATCTTCGCCACCGGCCCCCTGACCGGCACCAGCGCCTCCACCGGCGGGCGCTATTCCGTGATCACCAAGGGCGCGCTCACCGGCGCCACGGCATGCTCCAATTCGGGCGGCTATTGGGGCGGCGAATTGCGCCTCGCCGGCTGGGACATGATCCTCATCACCGGCAAGGCCAAGACGCCGGTCTATCTCCACATCGAAGACGACAAGGTCGAGCTCTTGGACGCGCGCAAATTCATCTGGGGAGAATCTGTGTGGGAGACCGAAGCGCGCATCAAAGAGCGCCATCAGGATGGCCGCATCCGCATCGCCTCGATCGGGCGCGCCGGCGAATCGCTCGCCCGTTACGCCTGCATCATAAACGATCTCGACCGCGCCGCCGGGCGCTCCGGTGTCGGCGCGGTGATGGGCTCCAAAAACCTCAAGGCCATCGCAGTGCGCGGCACGAAGGGTGTCAAAGTCAAGGACATGGAAGCGTTTCACGATGCCGTCACGGCGGCGCGCGCCAAGCTCGACCCGAGCGGCGACCGTGCCGGCCTGGCGGCGACCGGCACGATTTCTATGCTCGACATCACCCAGGCCTTCGGCAGCCTGCCGACGCGCAACAACCAAGATGTGCAGTTCGAAGGCTCGGACAAAATCGGCGCCACCGCCATGGCGACGCCGCGCCGCTCCGACGGCCAGCCCAATCTGATCAACAACAAGGCCTGCTTCAGCTGCACCATCGGCTGCGGCCGAGTGTCGAAGATCGACCCCAATCATTTCTCCGTCGAAGGCAAGGAGCGCTACAAGAATGCGTCGGGTGGGCTCGAATATGAATCGATCTACGCCCTCGGGCCGATGGTCGGTGTCGACGATATCGATGCCGCCACCTATGCCAACTTTATTTGCAACGAAGAAGGAATGGACCCGATCTCGTTCGGCGCCACCCTCGCTGCGGCGATGGAGCTTTATGAAATCGGCGCGATCACCGATGCCGACACCGACGGCCTCAAGCTTGAATTCGGTTCGGCGGAAGCATTGGTGAAGGGCGCCGAGCTTGCCGGTCTCGGCGAAGGCTTCGGCGCCGATCTCGGCCTCGGCTCGAAGCTGCTGTGCGAAAAATACGGCCATCCCGATCTTGCCATGGTCGTCAAGGGCCAAGAGTTCCCCGGCTATGACGGGCGCTCGATGCAGGGCATGGCCTTGGCCTACGCCACCAGCAACCGCGGCGCCTGTCATCTGAAGGCCGATCCTTACGGCGATGATTTCGACGGCGGGCCGATCGAGGGCAAGGCGAAGATCGTCTATGAATCGCAGAATTCCGTGGCCGCGGTGGATTCGAGCGGGCTCTGCCTGTTCCCGATGAGCGTGTGGGATTTGAGCGATGTGGCATCGCAGATCGATGCGGCCTGCGGCGGCGGCTGGACCGCCGAACGCCTGGCCGAAACCGGCGAGCGGATTTGGAACCTGGAGCGCCAATTCAATCTCGATGCCGGGCTCACCGGTAAGGACGACACCCTGCCCAAGCGAATCTTGAAGGAAGCGGCAAAGAGCGGCTCCGGCAAAGGCAAGGTGGCGGAGCTCGACAAGATGCTACCGGCCTATTACGAAATGCGCGGCTGGGACGATGACGGCGTGCCGACCACCCAGACCCTGCAGCGCCTGTCGCTCACCTAACGCGTGAACATCACTCTCCAGTGAGAATCACCGTCAAGATGGTGGCGATCCGCCCGCCGGCGCCGCCGCAACCGGAACGGAAGATGGATTTGCCCGAGGGCGCGACGGTGGCCGACGCCCTGGCGGGGCTGGGTTTGGCGAAACCCGACAGTCACGCGACGCTGTTAAACGACGAATCCATTCCCGCCGGCGTGCGCGGCGAAACGGCGTTAAAAGCTAACGATATCTTGACGGTGTTCCCGCCGATCCATGGCGGCTAGGGCCAATCAGCTGGCGTCATAGCCGAACGTTTCGGCGAACGGTTTCAATGCGTCGAAGGACGTGGCGATTTCATTGCGGTAGTTCTTCCAACGGTATTGTGCGCGCCGGTAAATCGGCTCGACCACCTGATCGTAGCTGACGGTGGCGATACGCGCGCGGCGCTTGGCATGCTCGGTGTATTGGGCCATCGAGGCATCCCATTCGGTACCGAGAAATTTCAACAGCACCGCCGTCTCGCTTTCGAAATCATCGACGAAGTCCTCGTACTTCACGGTATGGAATTCGAGCGGCAGGGTTTGCACAATTTTTTGCCACAGGGTCATGACCTTGGCGTAGAGATTCGCGGCGTCCTCAAGGCTGAAGAAATTCGCCATCGCCGGCCCGATCTCAAAATTCTGCATGAAGCAGCTAAGACACACATCGTAAGGATGCCTGAGGGCGAGAATCATTTTCGCTTGCGGAAAGATGCGCCGGATCATGGCCACATGCACGATGTTGAGCGGCATCTTATCGATCATCAGGCCGCTGGGCTCGCCCTTTAGGAATTCGTCCGCGACTTCGAAGTAGCGCGCCCGCATCCGCGCTATCTCGTCCGCCGTCAGGTTCGCCAACGCGTCCGGATATGATTCGGGAAAGCCCGGCAAAAGCCCGAGCATTTCATCGACGGCTGGCTGTTCATCGAGGGTTTCGATGTCGGGGTGGCTGGCAAGAACCTGTTCGACCAGCGTCGTACCGGATCTCGGAAAGCCGAAGAAAAAGACCGGCGTTTGGCGCTCAGCTAGGTCCGGCGTGTCGGTCCAGGCGTCGATCCACGCTTCGCTGAGCGTCGAATCGATGGCGGCCAGCATGTCGAGGAAATGGTTTTTGTCGATTTCGGCATGGGCCGGAAAGTCGCGAGAGCGCTTGTTTGCTTCCGTGAAACAGCCGAATGCCGCTTGGTAATTATCCTGTTGATCATGCAGGCGGCCAAGCTCGTAACTGATATTCATGGCGCTGCGGGCAGGCGCGGCCGCGCGGTCGATTTTTTCCAGGCGGGCGATCGCCTGTTCGATGTTTCCGTCGCGCCGCTCGCATTTGGCGGCGAGCAAATTGAGCTCATGGTCTTCGGGCGCGAGGCGCAATCCTTGTTCGATGAACGGGCGCGCCGCGTCCGCGCGATTGGCGCGCTCCCACAGATTCGCAGCGGTCCGGATCGCGTCCACATTGTCGGGATCGAGGGCGAGCGCCGCGTCCAATGCCGCCGACGCGCCGTCCAAGTCTTGCTGTTGGAAGAGGGTATTGCCAAGATTGATATGGGCTTCGGCGAAATCAGGCCGGAGCCGGATGGCGCGGCGAAAGGCCGCCGCCGCGTCAGCGAATTTGTGCAGGCTCTTCAGCGCCGAGCCCAGGTTGTTGTGCGCTTCCGCCAGGTCCGGGTTGAGGCCTATGGCGGTTTCCAGCGCGTTCAACGCCGCTTCGACATCTCCCAATTCATTTTGCACAAAGCCCAGATTGGCATGCGCCTCGGCCAGACCGGGTTCGAGCTCGACAGCGTGTCTGAGCGCCGCGATTGCTTGTTCAAATTCGCCTTGGCCGAGAAACAATGTTCCAAGATTGGCATGGGCCTCGGCGTAATCCGGCTTGAGCGCGAGCGCCCTTTGGAATGCCGCGATCGCGCGGTCTTCGTCGCGCAAGTCCAGCAACACATTGGCCAGGTTGAAATGCGCTTCCGGGCTAGCGGGCTCCAGTTCAACCGCCTTGTCGAAAGCGAGCTGCGAGTCGGCGTGGCGGCCTTGCTCCTGCAACACAGCGCCGAGGTTGCCATGCGCACCGGCGTCATTCGGACTCAGCGTCACGACGCGGCGGAACGCCGCTTCGGCTTCGGTGAGCTTGCCGCGATATTTATACACATTGCCGAGATTGAAATGGGCGAAGGCGTAGTCGGGGCTGATCGACACCGCCTTGCTGTGACGCCCGGCCTGATAGTTGAGAACGCCCAAGAGATTGAGGGCGACGGAATTTTTGGGATTCGCTTTGAGGACGCCGCGGTACAGCTTCTCCGCTTTCTTCAAACGGCCGGCTTCGTGATGCTGAACCGCTTCCGCCAGAACGTCCTGGGCCATGAAATTCTATTCCCGCGCGATCATTCGCCCGAGTGGCCGGCCGGCGCAGATATGCACGTGAAAATGCGGCACCAGTTGGCCGCCATTCTGGCCGATGTTGGCGATCGCCCGGTAGCCGTCGCCGTCGACGCCTAATTGACGCGCGATCGCGCTCACTTTTTCGAAGAACCGGCCAACCACCTCCGCTGGCGCATCGCGGGTGAAATCGTCGAGCGAAACATATTCGCCCTTGGGAATAACCAGCACATGCACCGGCGCCTGCGGGCTGATGTCGCGGAAGGCCAGCACCTCGTCGTCTTCGTAGACCGTGTCGTTGGGAATTTCGCCACGCAGGATTTTGGCGAATATATTGTCCCGATCATAACTCATTGCTTGTCCCCCGATATCTTGGCCTTCGATCAGGCGCGGGATTTTTTCTCATCCAGCCCGGAGACGCCGCGCCGCGCGCGCAGCACGTCGAGCGCTTCTTCGGGGCGAATGCCCTGATCGGCCCACAAAATCAGGAGATGAAACATGAGATCGGCGCTTTCCGACAGGATCTCGCCGCGATCGCGCCGGGCAGCGGCGATGGCGACCTCGGTGGCTTCCTCGCCGATTTTTTTGGCGATATGGTCCGTGCCCTTGGCGAATTTCTTCGCCGTATATGATTTTTCCGGATCGCCGCCTTTGCGGCTCTCGATCACGGCGTAAAGCTCGTCGAGCACCGAATCGCTATTGGCCATGGCTGTCTCCTGAAACTACCGCGCCGCTATGGATAAGCTGTTGCACGGCCATGATCAACGCATGGCGATGCCGGCAGCGCGCATATGGGCCTTGGCTTCGGCGATGCTGTGTTCGCCGAAATGGAAAATCGAGGCGGCGAGGACGGCGGTAGCGTGGCCTTCATTGATACCGGCTACCAGATGGTCGAGGGTGCCGACACCGCCCGAGGCGATCACCGGCACGCTGACGGCATCGGCCACGGCGCGCGTCAGTTCGATGTCGAAGCCCACTCTGGTGCCGTCGCGGTCCATCGAGGTCAAGAGGATTTCGCCGGCGCCCAGTTCGGTCATGCGCCGCGCCCAGGAGATCGCTTCGATCCCGGTCGGCTCGCGCCCGCCATGGGTAAAGATTTCGAAGCGCCCGGAGCCTGCACGTTTGGCGTCGATCGCGACGACGATGCATTGGCGGCCAAATTTTTCCGCCGCCTCGGCGACGAATTCAGGATGTTTGACCGCCGCCGTATTGATCGACACTTTGTCGGCGCCGGCGAGCAGCAATTTGCGCACATCTTCGGTGGTGCGCACGCCGCCGCCGACGGTGAGCGGCATGAAGCAGACTTCGGCGGTGCGTTGGATCACGTCATACATGCTCTCCCGCCCCTCATGGGTGGCGGTGATATCGAGGAAGCAGAGCTCGTCGGCGCCTTGCGCGTCATAGATCGTGGCCTGCTCCACCGGATCGCCGGCGTCCACCAGATCGACGAAATTGACGCCCTTGACGACGCGCCCGTCATGCACGTCGAGGCAGGGAATGATGCGCATTTTCAACATGGCTCAGGCCGCTAGCAGGGCGAGCGCGGTGGCGGGCTCGATGCGCCCGTCATAAAGCGCGCGGCCGCAAATAACGCCTTCGATGCCGGTCGATTCTTCGGCTTTCAGCGCTTGCAGATCGGCGTGGGACGACACCCCGCCGGACGCGATGACGGGCGTGGTGATGCCGCGGGCAAGAGCGGCGGTGGCGTCAACATTCGGCCCCTCTAGGGCGCCGTCACGTCCGATATCGGTATAGATGATTGCCGTCACGCCGGCGTCTTCAAACTGTTGCGCGAGTTTGGGTGCATCTGTGTCAGAGGTCTCGGCCCAACCTTCCACGGCGACGCGCCCGTCCCGCGCGTCGATGCCGACCGCGATGTGGCCCGGATGGGTACGGCAGGCGGTGCGCACCAGCTCGGGATCGCGCAACGCGATGGTGCCGAGGATCACCCGCGCCACGCCGCGCGCCAGCCAATACTCGATTGTGTCCATATCGCGGATTCCGCCGCCGAGCTGCACCGGAATGGTGACGGCAGCGAGTATGGCATCGACGGCATCGCCATTGACCGGACGGCCGGCGAAGGCGCCGTTCAGATCGACAACATGGATCCAGGCGAAGCCGGCATCGGCGAAGCTTCGCGCCTGGGCAGCCGGGTCGTCGGAAAACACAGTGGCATGGGCCATTTCGCCGCGCACCAGACGCACGCACTGGCCGTCCTTCAGATCGATCGCCGGATAAAGGATCATATTTCTTTGCAGTAATAGTGGCCGGCCACGCTTTTGCCGTCGACCAAGGCGTATTTCGGATGCGTCCCCCAGCGTTTGAACCCGAGGGTTTCGTACAGATTCACCGCCGCGTCCTGGGTTTCGCGCACCGACAAATTCATCGCTTCGAAGCCGCGCGCGCGCGCTTCCACTTCGACTTGCTCCAAGAGCACCCGGGCCATACCGTGGCCGCGCGCCCAGGGTGCGACGAAATGGGTGTCGATCAGGCAGGCGAAGGCCCAGGCCTCCTTTTGCGGCGGCGGCGAGACGAGCTGAACCGAGCCGCCGATGACGCCGTCGAGCCGGCCGACCAGGAGGGTGCGCTCTGGCACCAGGATAACGCCTTGCCAATAGCGCTCGAAATCCTGCTCCGGCGGCGGGCGCAACCAGCCGAACCCGGCGCCGTCGAGAATCGCTTCCGACGCCGCTTCGCACAGCTCAGCAAGCGCCCGCTTGCTCAACTTGGCGATCTTTTCAACCGTCACTTCCGCTGCCACGCTTCGCTCCCCATCACGGCTGCCAGGCAAGGAAATTGGCGATCAATCGCAATCCCGCCTGCTGGCTTTTTTCCGGGTGAAACTGGGTGCCGATCATGTTGTCGCGTCCGACCACGGCGCTCAGCGTCTCGCCATACGCCACAGTAGCGATCACATCGGCCGGCTCGGCGCAGCGCAAGTGATAGCCATGCACGAAATAAGCATGGGTGCCGCTTTCCAATCCGGCCAGCACCGCATGGCCGGGCGCGGCAACGGCAAGGTCGTTCCAGCCCATATGCGGCACCTTTAGGCCATTGGCCGGCACCACAGCCACCACGTCGCCATCGATCCAGCCAAAGCCTTCATGCCGGCCGTTCTCAAAGCTGAAGCGCGCCATCAATTGCATGCCGACGCAGATGCCGAGAAACGGCACACGCCGGTCGATCACCGCTTCTTGAAGCGCATCCAGCATACCCGGCAACGCTTCAATGCCGCGTTTGCAATCGGCGAAGGCGCCGACGCCGGGCAGCACGATGCGTGTCGCCCGCACCACATCTTCGGCGGCGTCGCTCACTC
>PTKB01000045.1 GCA_002937555.1 Alphaproteobacteria bacterium MarineAlpha10_Bin2
CGCGGCGCTGCACCGCTGTCGGCCGGGGCTGCTTGCCGCGGCCGGCCGGGCGCGGCGGCTGGCAATAGGCGGCGGCGATAGGGAATCCCGCCGCCAACAAGGCGTCAAGCGACGGCACCGCATAATCGGGCGTGCCCATGAAGATAATTGTGTTGGCCGCCATGCGCCGGCCCTCTGCTAGGCGTCCTGGGCTTGGGCGCGCCGCGCCTTGGCCATTTTGCGCAGAATGATGCCGCGTTTCACCAGCGACAGATGGTCGACGAACAGTTTGCCGTCGAGATGATCCACTTCATGCTGCAGGCAAACCGCAAGAGTTTCCGCCGCCTCTATCTCTTGCGCGGCGCCATTCTCGTCGAGATAGCGTACGCGCACTTCAGTAGCGCGCTCGACATCGGCGAAAAAATCCGGAAATGACAGGCAACCCTCTTCATAGAGCATGCGCTCGGACGAAAACCACAGAATCTCCGGATTGACCAGCTTCATCGGCGTCGGCGGATCGTCCGGTGCATGCACGTCGACGACGATGGCGCGCTTGGGCACGCCGACCTGTATGGCGGCGAGGCCAAGGCCGTCGCCCTGATACATGGTCTCCAGCATATCCTCCAACAGCGTGCGGATTTCTTCGTCCACTTTATCCACCGGGTTAGAACGAAGTTTCAGGCGCTTGTCGGGCGCGGTCAGAATGGGACGTATGGTCATGGCGGATTAGGTATTACCCGCCACGCCCATCGTCAAGCATCGCCGTGGCGCTTTGACAGGCGGCGGATGGCGGGCCCATAGTGACGCGCATGGAAGTCGTCATTCTCGCCCTGTTGATTCTGGTCGCTGTGATCGCCGCATTCGCGGTGTTTTCGATTTTACGGTTGCGCGGCCGGGCTGGAGACACGGAAGGCTTGCGCGGCGAACTGGCCCGTCTGACCGAGAATTTCGCCGCAGGTCAGCGCGACATGGAGGAGCGTTTGAAGGCGGAACAGCGCGCCCTCGGCGAACGCATGCACGAGCGCGAAGCGGCCCTCAACAAGACCCTCGCCGAGGGGCTGCAGACAACGACCAAGAAAACATTGGAGAGCATCAACAAGGTGGAAGTCCGCCTTGCCGTGATCGACAAGGCGCAAGCCAACATCGCAGACCTGTCCGGCCAGGTCGTCAATCTTCAGAATATTCTGTCCAACAAACAGGCGCGCGGCGCCTTCGGCGAGATCCAGTTGAACGATCTGGTGCGCCAGATTTTGCCGCCTTCGGCGTACCGCTTTCAAGCTCAGTTGGGGAATGGCCGGCGCGCGGATTGTCTGTTGGAGTTGCCCAATCCGCCGGGCGCCATCGCGATCGACGCCAAATTTCCCCTGGAAAGCTATCACGCGCTGCAAGCGGCGGCGGACGAGGTGTCAAAAAAGGCTGCCGAACGCGCCTTCCGCGACGCCATGCAGAGCCATATCAAGGATATTTCCGAGCGCTACATCCTGGCCGGCGAAACGGCGGACGCGGCGCTCATGTTTTTGCCGTCCGAAGCGGTCTATGCCGAGTTGCACGCCAATTTTCAGGCCGTCGTCGATGCGAGCTACCGGGCGCGGGTGTTCATCGTCTCGCCGACCACGCTCTGGGCGACGCTCAACACGGTGCGGGCGATCCTGAAGGACGTGCGCATGAAGGAACACGCCGGGCTAATCCAGAAGGAAGTCGAGGCGCTGCTCGGCGATGTCGTCCGCCTCGATGACCGGGTTGGAAAATTGCAGCGCCATTTCGATCAAGCGGGCGACGATATGCGCATGATCCGCATTTCCACCGACAAGGTGGGCAAGCGCGCCGAGCGCATCGAATCGGTGCAGCTCGAGGACGCCGAGGAGGGCGAGCGCACCGAAGGCGCGATCGCCACGCCGCTGCGCTCAAGCGGCGAAGACTAGAGCGGGCGGCGCGCTTTGAGGGCGGCGCTCAGCGTGCCGTCATCGAGATAATCGAGCTCACCGCCGACGGGAACGCCATGGGCGAGACGGGTAATACTGACGCCTAAATCCTGCAAGCGGTCGGTCACGTAATGCGCCGTGGTTTGGCCGTCGACGGTGGCGCTCATGGCGAGAATGATCTCCGTCACCTCCGGCGGCTCGGCGCGGGCGAGAAGGGCGGCGATGTTCAAATCCTCCGGGCCGACGCCGTCCAACGCCGAGAGCAGCCCGCCGAGAATATGATAACGCCCTTTGTAGCTCAGCGTGCGCTCGAGCGCCCACAAATCGGCGACCTCCTCGACGACGCAGATGACGCTGCCGTCGCGCTCAGGGTTGGCACAGATGGCGCAGGGGTCCTGACTGTCGAGGTTGCCGCAAGAACCGCATGGCTTGATCGATTCCGCCGCGCTTTCGAGCGCCTTCAGCATCGGCACCAGTAATGCCTCGCGGCGTTTCAACAGGTAGAGCGCTGCACGGCGCGCCGAGCGCGGCCCGAGGCCGGGCAGCTTGCTCAGATAGTTGATGAGCCGTTCGATATCGTCGCCGGCCATGGCCGAAATTCGCCCCCTGGGTCGCAGCTAAAACGGCAAGTTCATGCCCGGCGGCAAGTTCAGCCCACCGGTTAGTTTTGCCATCTCTTCCTGCATATGGGCCTCGACCTTGGCTTTGGCGTCGTTAAAGGCGGCGGTCACCAAGTCTTCCAAAACTTCCACCTCGTCGACATTGACGAGCGAGGGGTCGATCTTGATGGCGCGCATCTCGCCCTTGCCGTTGAGGATGACGCTGACCAATCCGCCACCGGCGGCACCGCTGATTTCGAGTGCCTCCAGGCCTTCCTGCATTTCCGCCATCTTGGCCTGCATCTGCTGCGCCTGTTTCATCATCTGGCCCAGATTCTTCATATGCTTTCTCTCCGTCTTGAGATCACCCGTTATCGTCCGATTCGTCGCTCTCGCGCAAGCCGGAGATTTGGGCGTCGGGGAATATTTTCAATACCTGGCGGACCAGCGGATCGTCCTCAGCGGCACGCAGTTTGGCCGCAACCTTCGCCGCCGCCCGCTCCTCCAGCGTCGGCTCACCCGGCTCCTCCGACAGCGCCACCATCCAGCGCCGGCCGGTCCAGGCCTGCAGTTTTTCGCCGAGCTCGCCGGCCATCGGCTTCAAGACGATCTCGTTTTGGCGGAGTTCAATATGGCCCGGCGAAAACCGCACCAAATGAACGTCGAAAACCAGCCAGTGGCGCAAATCCACCTCGCGGTGTTGGCCGGCCAGAGCGACGATATCTTCGAGACAGGTGATGTCCGCGCCAGGCGCCCCGCCGGTCCGGGCTTCCGGTTGTTGCTCCTCCGGCGCCGCTTGTTCGGGCGCCCGTTCTTCCGCCAGGGCCGTTTGACCACCACCGGACTCGCCGGCGGGTTCCTGCGCGGTTGGCGGTGGGGTGGCGGAAGTTTGCTCAGCCGGCGCCGGCGGTGGCGGCGCGGGCGGTTGGGGCGGCGCGGATTTTGACGGTGCGCCGTCGAGCGCGCGCAAGGCATCCGCCGGGCTCGGCAGATCGGCGGCATAGGCGAGTCGCACCAACGCCATTTCGACCGCCATCAGCGTATGCGGCGCGGAACGCGCTTCGGACAGACCTTTCAGCAGCATTTGCCAGGCGCGTGTCAGCTCCGGCATGGCCAGCTCGGCCGTCAATTCCTGCCCCTGGCGGCGCTCGATTTCGGCAATGCCGGGCTCGTCGGCGACCGCCGGCACTAGCTTCACCCGGGTCAGCCAGTGGGTCAGCTCCAGCATGTCCTCCAACACGGCAATGGGATCCGCACCGGCGCGGTATTGTTCGCCGAGCAGATCGAGCGCGCTCGCGATTTCACCCTTCATGACCGCGGCGAACAGCTCGAACACCCGCTCACGGTCGGCGAGGCCGAGCATATCGCGCACCTCGGTCTCGCCAACGGCGCCGGCGCCATGGGCAATCGCTTGATCGAGGAGCGACAGACCGTCGCGCACCGAGCCGTCGGCGGCGCGGGCGATCAGACGGATGGCGCCGGGCGCGATGTCGGCGTTTTCTTTCTCGGCAACGGCTTCAAAATGCGCCGCCAGAGTCGCGGCATCGACGCGGCGAAGATCGAAGCGCTGGCAGCGCGACAACACCGTAACCGGCAGGCGCCGCACTTCGGTAGTGGCGAAAATAAACTTGGCGTGCGGCGGCGGCTCCTCGAGCGTCTTCAACAGCGCGTTGAAGGCCTGCTTGGAGAGCATGTGCACTTCGTCAACGATATAGACCTTGTAGCGCGCGCTGGTCGGACGGTAGCGCACGCCATCGATGAGCTCGCGGATATCGTCGACGCCGGTGCGCGAGGCGGCGTCCATTTCTATCACATCGACATGGCGGTCTTCGGCGATGGCTAAACAATGCTCGCACACGCCGCAGGGCTCGGCCGTCGGGCCGTCATTGCCCTCGATGCCTGTGCAATTGAGCGCGCGGGCGAGAATACGGGCAGTCGAAGTCTTGCCGACGCCGCGCACGCCGGTAAAAAGGAAAGCATGCGCCAGGCGGCCGGTGCGAATCGCGTTGGTGACGGTGCGCACCAGCGCTTCCTGGCCAATGAGGTCGGAAAAATTGGTTGGCCGGTACTTACGGGCCAGAACGCGGTAAGGGCCGTCGTCGCCCATCCGGAATCCACGGTTACGGTTTAAATCGAGCGCGAACCGGCTGGCTGACACCGATCGCGCGGTAAAGGCGGGAGGCCGGACAGGCGACCCGTCCTGCGCTCGTTACGGCTGCTTCCTTCCGGATCTGACCGGGTTAGCGAGGCGGCCGTCCGCCGCCGGTCTCCCTGACAGCACTATATCAGCATTGCCCCGCCCCGGCGCAAGCACTTAACCGGGCACTTTGACCAACACGGGCGGCCATGCGAGGTTGGCTCATGCAAAAGCTTTCGATGTTGGCAGGCAACGTGTTCTCGGGCGTGCCGCTCGACCGGGTGGATCATTTGAGAACCGACACGGCGTGGATCGAGGCCCGGCTGAACGACCCGGCGAGCCGCTTCGTCCCGGTGTGGAACCAGCAGAGTATTGTCTTCGACGGCGCCGAGCCGCGCGCCGCGTTGAACGACCGCCAATCGATCGCCGAACTGCTCGACTCCAATGCCCCGCTGGCATTCCTCGGTGTCACGCCGGATGACGGAGGAATCGCTCATTTCGCCGTCGATTTCTCCCACTTGCCGGAGGAAACGCTGACGGCGCGCTATACCGGCGGCGCTCTCATGGATCTGCGCGACTCGGTGCAGCTTGTGCCGGCGCATGAGGCGTCGATATTGGCCTATGCGCGGGGGTTGATGTATTGGCACCGGAAAAACGGATTCTGCGCCGCCTGTGGGCACAAGAGCGAAACGCGCAGAGCCGGCCATGAGCGGGTCTGCACCAATCCGGCCTGCGGTGCGGTGCATTTTCCGCGCACCGATTCGGCGGTGATCGTGCTGGTGCATGACGGCGACGACTGCCTGCTGTGCCGCCAATCCCATTGGCCGACCGGCATGCACTCGACCCTGGCCGGTTTCCTCGAGCCCGGCGAAAGTCTGGAAGAGGCGGTGGCGCGCGAGATATTCGAGGAATCCGGCGTCCAGGTCGCCGATGTGCGCTACCACTCGTCGCAACCCTGGCCGTTTCCCGCTTCGATCATGGTGGGCTTTATGGCCAAGGCTAATAGCCGCGAGATCAATGTCGACGACAAAGAGCTGGAATACGCCCACTGGTACGGGCGCGATTGGTTGCGCAACGTCGTCGATTCGGACGACTTCCGGATGCCCGGCAAATACTCCATCGCGCGGCGCCTGATCGGCGATTGGATCGACGGCAACTTTCAGGTTTGACGGGGCGCGGCTTCTCTCAGGCCGTGCGCGCCGCCGATTCGGCGCGGAACGGATGGGCCGGATAGACGCCCATGATCTTGACCTTGCTGGTGAAGAACGAAAGTTCCTCCAGCGCCCGCTGCAGACGCAGCTCAGTTGGGTGCGCCTCGACCTCGGCGAAGAACTGGGTGGCGGTGAAGGTGCCGCCGACCATGTAACTCTCCAATTTCGTCATATTCACGCCGTTGGTGGCGAAACCGCCGAGCGCTTTATAAAGCGCGGCGGGCACATTTCGAACATGAAAGACGAAGGACGTCACCACCGGGCCGTCCGCCGGATCGGGATCGATCGCGGTACCGGCCAGGATGACGAAGCGCGTGGTATTGTGCGCTTCGTCCTCGACGCCGGTTTCGATCACGTCGAGGCCGTAGATTTCCGCCGCCAGGCCGGAGGCGATGGCGGCGATGGTGGGATCGCCGAGCTTGGCGATTTCCGCCGCCGCACCTGCCGTGTCGGCATGGACAACCGCGTTCAAGCCAAGGCGCTGGATGACGTTGCGGCATTGCGACAAGGCGTGAACATGGGAGCGCACGATTTTCAGCCCGGCGATCTCGGCGCCCTTGCAGGCCAACAGATTGTGCCGCACCGGCTGATAATGCTCGGCGACGATATGGAGGCTCGATTCGGGCAGCAATTGATGAATATCAGCGACCCGTCCGGCGACGGAATTTTCGATCGGGATCATGGCGAAACGCGCCGCCCCGCCGGCCACGGCGGCGAAGGCGTCGGTAAAGGTCTTGCACGGCATCGTGCGCAGTTCGGAATAGACTTCGCGGCAGGCCATGTCCGAATAGGCGCCCGGAGCGCCCTGAAAGGCGATGGTCTTCGCCGCCTGGGATTGGTTATCGCTCATGTTCAGATTCTGTCCGCTTGCGCTCAGGCACCGGCGCGTGCGCTCAACAGGTCGCGCGCCCGGGCCAAATCGCGCGGAGTATCGACACCGAGGGGAACGGTGTCAACGAAGGCCACGTCGATGCGCATGCCGGCCTCGAGAGCTCGCAACTGCTCGAGCCGCTCGCGCTGCTCCAAGGGGCTCGGCGGCAAGGCGATGAAACGCTCAAGCGCGGTCCGGCGATAGGCGTAGAGCCCGATATGATGCCACAGGACGCCGTCTCCCGATGGCGCGCGGGCGCGGGTAAAATAGAGCGCCCGGCCGGCGCCGGCCGCCGCGCTACCGGTGGAGACCACCGCCTTGACCACGTTCGGATCGTCGCGCTCGCAACCGTCGCGGATCTCGGCCGCAAGGGTGCCGATATCGACCTCGGGATCGTGCAGCAAATCGAGCGCCGCGCGCGGCAAGTCCGGCGTCACCGTCGGCAGGTCGCCTTGCAGGTTTATCACCGCGTCATGCTTGCCGTCGCCATCGAGGTGCATCAACGCCTCGTAAATGCGGTCGGAGCCGGAGGCGTGATCGGCCCGCGTCATGACCACTTCGCCGCCCGCCGCCGTCACCGCCTCGGCAATTTCACGCTCGGCGCAGGCCACCGCCACGCGGCCCAGATCCGCCTCCTCGGCGCGGCGCATCACATGGACGATCATCGGCACGCCGGCGATATCGGCGAGTGGCTTGTCGGGCAAACGCACCGATTGGAGACGCGCCGGAATCAGAATAATGGGATTGACCGGGCGGCCCCGCGCCGCCGCCCCGCCGTCGCTCATGGAAGTACCCATGCCGCATCGCTCCTTTGATGCCGCCTTATAGAAGTTGGACAGGCCAGGGGGAAGCCGTTAAATTCGCGCCGAGGAAAATCACCGAGGCTTTGTCCGACCCATGTCGTCATTCGAACTGAATAAGATCGCCGGTGCCATTCTTTTCGCGGGGCTGGTCGCGATGGTTTCTTGGATCATTTCCGCCAACGTCTACCATGTCGATGACCACCATGGCAGCACGGCCTACGCCCTGCCCGTCGCCGAGGAAGAAGAGGGTGTGGCGGAAGCGGATGCTGCGGAAGAAATAGCGGCGGTGTCGATCGAAAGCCTGATCGCCGAGGCGGATGCCGCCAAGGGGAAAAAACTGTTCAAGAAATGCGGCGCCTGCCACACCACGGATCAAGGCGGCAAGAACAAGGTCGGCCCCAATCTGTGGAATATTGTCGGGCGCGGTGTCGCCTCGATCGACGGCTTCAACTATTCCGACGCCATGGCATCGCGCGGCGGCGAATGGAGCGTGACGGCGCTGAACGAATTTCTCGCCAACCCGAAAGGCACCGTGCCGGGAACCAAGATGTCGTTTTCCGGCGTCAAAAAGGATGGCGCCCGCGCCAACCTGCTGCTGTTTCTACAGAGCTTGGGCGAGTAGCAGATCGAGCGCGCGCCCGGTGCCGCCCGGCGCTACCGTGAGGCGGAACAGGCGATTGCTCTCGGCCTGGCGTTTGACGAAGCGTACAATCTCCATGGTGTCGAAGTCCGGCGACACGATGTTTTCGAGAACGGAATTGAGCGCCGCTTCCGGCTCGAGGGGCATGAGCGACGTATCCCCCGCCGTACCGCGTCTTAATTCGACCAAAACCTTCACATTTGTTTCGCTGCCATAGGGCAAAAATCCGGGCTGCGAACGCGCCAGGATGAGACGAATTTCATGGCCCAAATCCGCCTTTACCATCTTGTCGGGGGCCAGCGCCTCGGTGTCCGGCGGAAGCGCGCCATCCGGCGCCAGGCGCAATTTTATGCATTTGGGGAATGGCCGAACGCGTTTGCCTTCGTCCACCAAAACTACTCTGTCGTCGCCGATCAGTGTGAGACCCCGCTTCCAGGCGGCGAAGCCGAGGCTGCTCTTGCCGCTTTGCGGCGCGCCGAAAAACGTAACGGCGCCGCTGTCCGTTTGAAATGCGCCGGCATGAAAGATGGCGCCGGAAAAAACCGTGTACGAATATCTGGCCGAGCCCTTCCAGAGCCGCGAACAGCAGCTGTGCGCGGGTGTGGGCGCGTACCCGCCAATCGCTGGTGGCGTTGTAGAACATCCCGTCTGTCTCTTCGATCGTGACTGTGGTCTCTCCCGCGTCCGGCGGATCGTTTTCTTCCCGCTCCGGGCCGATATCCAGAAACCGGCCGAGTTCGGCAATCATGGCGGCGTCCTCAGTGCGGACATAGGCGGCGCAAGGCTTCCAGTCGAAGCGATAGAGCGGCGCCGGCATTATTCCGCTTCCGCCCCCTTGCTCAGGCGGCATCCTCCGTCTTCACGGCGAGGCCGCTGGTCACGAAATGATCGATGGTGCGGGTAATGTCAGCGCGCAGTTCCGCCTTGTCGATGTCGGGAAAGACCTCCTCGAATGCCTCGGCAATCTCCGCCACGTTCGGCCGGCCGTCGAGCGCTTCCCACACCGCGCGTGCCGTCGGATTGAGGGTCAATACCTCCTGCGTCTTATTGTTCATAAGAACCAAATCCTCACCGAGAGTTTCGGCGTCGAAACCTTCGTTTTGCATGAATCGGCTCTGCATCCCGCTCTCCCAAATCGCCTGTTCCACCGCGCCCGCGGCCGTGCCGCCGGTTTGCGCAATTTCCGTTGGCTGTGTCGCTAACGCCCTGATCTCATCCCGCGTCGCGCCCAATACGGCGCGCGGATAACTGTAACGCCAATCGCCCAAGCCCGCCTCTCCGCAGTGGGCGAGAAAATCCAATCGTTCAGCGTCGATGGATTCGCCGCGTGCAGATTGGCCGCGAAGAATGGCCAGATGCAAGCTCAGAATGTGTGGATTGCCGGCGAGCAATTCCTCCGCCGGTGCGCTGTTGCCGAACGCGCACAGCGCCTCCGCCGTTTCGACGCGAAGATCGATATCGCCGGGCTCGCGCGGCGCCGCGTCTGGGTGGTTGAACACCTTGGTCCAGGCCATCGCCGCGCCCTTGCCGAAGGCCTCCGCAAAACGCGCCTCTTCAACCCATAAATAGAGGTAATCGCGGCCGCGGCGGCGCTCGGCCTCGACGATGGCGTGGTTGCGCTTGATCTTGGCGGCGATTACCGCGTCGTCCTCATAGCCGTGATGGGACAGCAATACGCCTGCCAATGGCGCGGGTGGCTGCGGGCGTTCGGGCGCCGTGGATTCGAGCATTTCATGGATCGCGTAGCACCAGCGCAGCGACGTGTCGTTGCGTTGCAGGCGCGCACTCGGCCGCGGCGTCATCGCTGCGCTGTCCTGTATTTGCACGAGCAGCCAGGGTGCCGATTCCTGGCGCCAATCATGCGCCGGCCAGGACATGATCTCTTCGTCGCTGTCGAGCCACAGAAGGAAGGGATGGCTCGCATGCCGCGTCTGTGCGATCGCCGCCAGTTCATTGCGCGCGGCGGCGAAATCGTCGCGCCACGCGATAGTGACCGTCTCGGCGTCTGCAGGCGGCGCGACGTTATGACTGTCTCCGCTATGCCCGATCAGAACCGAGAGATCGAAGCGCCGCGCCGAGGTGACCGCGGCGTCCAATCCCGACTCGCCACCGGCGCTCAGGATGCAAACGAGCGGCAGAAGTCGATTCGCCGCTCCGCGCGCCTCTGTCATAGGCCAGGGCGGGGCGTCAGGTCTGCAACAGCCATTGGCCCTCCCCTTGCAGCACCAGACTGGTCAACACGCCGGTATCATAAGCGCCGGTGTCGATGCCGATGCGGTTGGCCAGCATCTCAGGCCGCATGCGCACCGAATGGCCGTGCACGACAACGCATCCATGATCCTTGGTGGATGCGAGAAACGGTTCGCGAATCCATAAGAAGTCGTCTTCCGTTTGCTCAGCCAAAGGAACGCCCGGTCGAATGCCGGCGTGCACGAAAAAATAATCGCCGACGGTATGGGTGATTTCCAGGCGGCGCAGAAAGGCCAGATGAGATTCCGGCAGCGCCTGTCGAAGCTTCTGTTGAAGAGCAATCAACCGGTCGGGGTCCGATTCCAAGGGCGATGCCGGAATACCATAGCTGATCAGCGTATTCGCGCCGCCGTAATAGAGCCAGGTCGCGGCGTCCGCCGTATCGTCGAGAAAGCGCAGCAGGTAATCCTCGTGATTGCCGCGGAGATAGGTTGTTTCGAACCCGTCGATCGAGCCCTGCGACAACAGGTCGAGAAGTTCGCGGCTTTGATTTCCACGATCGACATAATCGCCGAGAAAGATCAGTTCGTGCCGTGCCGCCGGATTCGCCGCTCGGTCGGCCGAGATCTTGCCGAACAGTTTGGCGAGTAAATCAAGCCGGCCGTGAATGTCGCCAATGGCGTAAACGCGGGTATCCGCATCCACGCGCGGCGGCGGCGCGGCAGTCGCGCCACCGCGTTTCCGACGTTTGCCAAACAATCCGAACATCATCTCGAATCTAGTCTAACGGCGTGTCCATTCAAGCCGGAGACCGCGGGCCGGGTTAGGGGCGCAATCTAGGCGTCGCTACCCGTTTCCGCTCCTTCGTCGAGAACGCGGAAATGCTCCCATGCCTCGCGGCCGCCCTTGTTCTCGATATGGCTGACCAAAGCCGCGACCACGCCGCGCGAGAACTGATGATCGACATCGCCCTGCAGGATATCCACCGCCTTGGTGAAATCCATGCCATCACGATAGGAACGCGGACTGATCAAACCGACGAAAGTGTTGGCGACGGCGCAGATCTGCGCCGTCTTGATAATATCGTCGCCGGAGATACCATTGGGCACGCCGCTGCCGTCGACGAAATCCAGCATCTGGCCCAGGGTTTGCGCCACCGGCCCGCCAAAATCGATGCCTTCGAGAAGGTCGGCGCTGGTGAGGGTGGAATTGCGGATCAGCATGCGCTCTTCCTTGGTCAGCTTGCGCTCGGCGGTGAGCAATTCCTCGGGCACCAATATCTTGCCCAGGTTCATCAGCGAGGCGGCGATATCGGTGGTCTCCACCAGGATGTCGTCGAGACCGATTTCCGCGGCGATGGCGCGGGCAACCTCGGCGGTGCGGGTGGAGTGATGCGCCGAATAGGGATCGCGCCTGTCGACTACGGTCACCAGCGCGTTGACCAGTTCGCGCATGGTTTTTTCGCGCTTTTCACGCTCCATCACAGCCTCGGTGATATCCTCCGAGACCAGCAGTACGCCGGCCGGCATGCCGAGCGTTTCGCCCAGCGGAATATGCTCCGATTGGATGACCTGGAATTTATCCGCATCTGTCTCGTCTTCTTGGCGGTGGACTTCAGTGACCGGCTCTCCTTCAGCAAGCGCTTCGCGGTTCAGTTTTTCGATCAGCTTGGCCTGCACCGGGCCGACCATCGCCGCCAGGGTCTTGCCGCGCACTTCGTCCGGTTCGATGCCGGCGCGGTCGGCCACTTTCTTGTTGCCGAAACGGTAGATCGAGCCGCGCAATTCATATCTGGGGCGTGCGCCTGTTGGCGGTGCTGATGGTGGCATCGCTCGTCTTTGCCGCTTCCGGCGCGGTGAGCGATGTCGAGGCGGCGAGCAAATCCAGCAAACTGTTCGGCACCAAGGAAATACGCAACAAGAACCTAAAACCCTTTCCAAAATGGACAGGCATGCTGAAGCGCTACTTCAAGGAGGGCGCGCTCGGCGAAGGCGACTGCACGAGCGCAACCTTCAATACCTGCCACCTCGCCGAATGGCAGAAATTTCTGAATTCCCTTGAAGGCAAGAAAGTCGTCAGCCAGGTCAAGGCGGTCAACAAATACCTCAACGGCGTGAAATACATCACCGATATCCGCAATTGGGGGGTCACCGATTATTGGGCGACGCCGACCCAATTCAAATCGCAAAACGGCGATTGCGAGGATTACGCTATCGCCAAGTACATGTCGCTGCGCGCCATCGGATACCCGATGGACAAAATGCGCATCGTCGTGGTGCAGGATGAGAACCTGGGCGTCGCGCACGGCATCCTCGCCGTTTATATCAACGACAAGCCCTATATTCTCGACAATCAGATCAAGCAGATTCTTCCGAGTAAGAAGATTCATCACTACAAACCGTTTTTTTCGGTCAACGAGAAGTTTTGGTGGTTGCACCGCGGCTAGAGCCGATTGCGCCAAAGCATGACTGACGGGCAAACGCTCAACGTCTTTGTGCCGGAGGCGCCGTCCTTTCTTCCGGCAGAGTTTCTGAAGTCATTTGTCGCTGAGATATTCTCGACACCCGAGCGCGTCGCCAACGCAAGCGCCCTGATTGGCGCACCGCTGGCGCTGGCCTGCTTGGACTCGCTCGGTGGGGACGCGTTCGAGCGCGCCGGTATCGAACGCGACACTCTACTCCGGCAGGCGCAGATCGCCGCCGTCACGTCACGCCAGAAGCGGCGCGCCATGTTGGATCTCCTGGCGGCGCTCACGCAACAAAATATCCCCAATCTTGCGATCAAAGGGCTAGCCGGCGCCTATATGCTTTACCCGGCGCCTTATCTTCGCCTATTGCCGGACGCCGATATTTTGGTGCCGAAGAGCAAAC
>PTKB01000046.1 GCA_002937555.1 Alphaproteobacteria bacterium MarineAlpha10_Bin2
CAGCAGCACCGGCGGCGCCGTTGGCACCGGTTGCTCAAGCAGACCAGGCTGAGCGGCCGGAAGGGCGAATTTTTGCCAGCCCTCTGGCGCGCCGCATGGCCAAACAATCCGGCCTCGACCTTGCCGCGATCTTAGGCTCCGGCCCCAAGGGGCGGATCGTCAAAGTCGATATCGAGGCGGCACTTTCGGGCGCGGCGCCGGCGGCGTTGGCGCCTGCTCCGGCTGCGGCGCCTTTGGCGGCCATCGGGCCGTACGAAGACATTCAGACCAGCAAGATGCGCAAAATCATCGCCCAGCGCCTGCAGGAAGCGAAGCAGACGGTGCCGCATTTCTACCTGACCGTCGATTGCGAGATCGATGAACTGCTCAAGGTGCGCAAAGAATTGAACGGCCGCTCGGACGACTACAAATTGTCGGTCAATGATTTCGTCGTCCGCGCCTCGGCCCTCGCATTGCGCAAGGTGCCCGAGTGCAACGCGTCCTGGATTGATGGCGGTCTGCGGCAATACACCGGCGTCGATATCTCGGTCGCCGTCGCCATCGACGATGGCTTGGTGACGCCAATCTTGCGCAATGCCGATCACAAGGGACTGAGCGCGCTGTCGGAAGAAATGAAGGAACTGGCGGCGCGCGCCCGGGCCAAACCGATGGGTCTGGCACCGGAGGAATATCAAGGCGGCACCTTCAGCATTTCCAACCTCGGCATGTTCGGCATCAAGGAGTTCTCGGCGATCATCAATACGCCGCAATCAATGATCCTTGCCGTCGGTGCTGGAGAACAGCGCCCGGTGGTGAAGGATGGCGCGCTGGCCATTGCCACCCTCATGTCGTGCACGCTTTCGGTCGATCACCGCGTGGTCGACGGCGCCGCCGGCGCAAGATTCCTCGGCGCCTTCAAGGGCCTCATCGAGGACCCGCTTACCATGCTGCTATAGCCCGCGATAGGCGCGCAGCGGAGGACATCATGGCAGAGAAATCGTTCGACACCGTCATTCTGGGCGGCGGGCCGGGCGGCTATGTCGCCGCCATCCGGGCCGCCCAACTGGGCCTGAAAACGGCGGTGGTGGAGCGCGAACATTTGGGCGGTATCTGCCTCAATTGGGGCTGCATCCCGACCAAGGCGCTGCTGCGCGTTTCGGAAATCCGCCATACGCTGGATCGTCTCGACGAATTTGGCTTGTCGTGCGGCGAGGTGAAATTCGACATTGCCAAGATCGTCAAGCGCTCGCGCCAGATTGCGGGACAGCTTTCGAAGGGCGTCGAATTTCTGCTCAAAAAACACAAAGTAACCGTCTTTGACGGTGACGGACGGCTCGCCGGCGCCGGCAAGATGGTGGTCAGCAGGGACGGCAAGGAAATCGCAACCCTTGCTGCCAAGCACATTATCGTCGCCACCGGCGCGCGGGCGCGCGAGCTGCCCGGCCTCGAAGCCGACGGCAAGCTGGTTTGGACCTACAAGGAAGCGATGGTGCCGAAGGCGATGCCGAAGAGCCTTCTCGTTGTCGGCTCCGGCGCCATCGGTATGGAGTTCGCCAGCTTTTATGCGGATTTGGGCGCCGAAGTGACGGTGGTCGAATTGCTGCCGCGTATTCTTCCCGTCGAGGACGAGGAGATTTCAGCGTTTGCCGAGAAGCAGTTCAAGAAACAGGGCATGACACTCTTCACCGGCGCGACCGTGCAGTCACTCAAGAAGAAGGGCAAGAACGCCGTTAGCGCCGCCATCCAAACGGCGGACGGCAAGACCGAGCAGCGCGATTTCGATCGCGCCATCCTCGCCGTCGGCATCGTCGGTAATGTCGAAGATATCGGCCTGGAGGAAAGCGGCGTAGAAGTCGAGAAGGGCCATATTAAGACTGGCCCATGGATGGAGACTTCTGGGCCCGGCATCTACGCCATCGGCGATGTCACCGGCCCGCCCTGGCTGGCCCATAAAGCGATGCATGAAGGCGTGCTTTGCGTCGAGAAAATCGCCGGCGTTGAAGGCGTGCATCCGCTCGATAAAGCCAACGTGCCGGGCTGCACCTATTGCCGCCCGCAGGTCGCGTCAGTGGGTCTCAGCGAAGCGGCGGCCATAGAAAAAGGCCGTGAGGTCCGTGTTGGGCGCTTTCCCTTCATGGGCAACGGCAAGGCGATCGCGCTCGGCGAAGCCGAGGGCATGGTGAAGACCGTGTTCGACGCCAAAACCGGCGAATTGCTCGGCGCGCATATGATCGGCGCCGAAGTCACCGAGTTAATTCAAGGTTATACAATTGCGAAGACAATGGAATGCACCGAGGCGGATTTGATGCAAACGATCTTTCCGCATCCGACGCTGTCGGAAATGATGCATGAATCGGTTCTTGACGCCTATGACCGCGTGCTCCACATCTAGGAGACAAATCTGTTAAGGCTATTGCCATGGCGAAATCAACTGTGACACCGATTAAAGTTCGCACCAGCCGCGCGCCCAAGCCGCCCTGGCTGCGCGTCAAGGCGCCGAACTCGCCGGAATATCACGCGACGCGCAAGCTGATGCGGGCACACAAGCTGAATACCGTCTGCGAGGAAGCGGCGTGCCCCAATATCGGCGAATGCTGGGCTCAGGGCCATGCCACCGTGATGATCCTGGGCTCGGTTTGCACCCGCGCCTGCGCGTTTTGCAATATCGCCACCGGGCGCCCCGATCAGCTCGATCCGCATGAGCCGGAAGAACTGGCGCGCGCTGTCGCGACCCTCGGCCTTTCGCACATGGTCATCACCTCGGTCGACCGCGACGATCTCGCCGACGGCGGCGCCGAACAGTTCGTGCAATGCATCGAGCGCCTGCGCGAGACCACGCCCGAGACCACCATCGAAGTTCTGACACCGGATTTCCGCAACAAGGAAGGCGCGCTCGAAGCCGTCGTCGCGGCAAAGCCGGACGTCTTCAACCATAATCTTGAAACCGTGCCCCGGCTCTATACGGAAGTCCGCCCGGGTGCGCGCTATTTTCATTCGCTGCGTCTTCTCGACCAGGTGAAGGCGCAAGACCCGGCGATGTTCACCAAATCGGGAATCATGGTCGGCCTTGGCGAGGAGCGGCGCGAAGTTCTTCAGGTCATGGATGACCTGCGCTCAGCGGATGTCGATTTCATCACCATCGGCCAATATTTGCAGCCGACCCCGCGCCATCACGAAGTGATGCGTTTCGTCACGCCGGATGAGTTCAAAGAATATGAGCGCCTGGCCTATGCCAAGGGCTTCCTCATGGTCTCGGCCACGCCGCTCACCCGCTCGTCCTATTTTGCCGGTGACGATTTCGCCCAGCTGCGCGCCAATCGGCAGGCGCAGCTCGCCAAACGTAGCGCACCCGGAAGCGAGGCTTAGACGGCATCATGCCGAAACATGTGGAAAAGCGCGTCCTCGCCCACTCGCCGCAGCAAATGTTCGAGCTGGTGGCGGATGTCGAGCGCTATCCGCAATTTCTGCCATGGTGCCTCGGCACGCGGGTCACAAGACGCGACAGCGACAGCCTGGATGCTGACATGCTGATCGGCTTTCGCATGTTTCGCGAACGCTTCGGCTCGCATGTCGAATTTGACCGCGCGAGCCGTGAAATTAAAGTGCGCTACACCCACGGACCGTTTCGTTATCTGGTCAACAACTGGCGGTTTTTACCGCATGCTGAAGGATGTGAAATCGATTTTTCCGTCGATTTCGAATTCCGCTCACGCTTGCTGCAAAAAATCATGGGCGCCTTGTTCACCGAAGCCATCCACCGCATGGTCCGCGCATTCGAGGCCCGGGCGCGCGAAATCTATGGCCCGGCGATTGCCGCGCCGGAGCCGGAGCCAATCGTTCCGGCCGAGTAAACACCATCCTTTATGCCACAGCCGTTTGTGACTTGACGGCCGCCAAAGCCATATCGAGCGCCGTTCCTACCGTGGCCCATCGCACCGCGTCACGATCGCCTTCATACACATGACGTTCGTGTTGCGTGACGCCGCTTTGCCGGGCGCAGGAGAGATGCACCAGGCCGACCGGCTTGTCTTGCGTCCCGCCGCCCGGTCCGGCGACCCCGGTTACCGCGAGGGCGAGCTCGGCGTGAGAATGGATGAGCGCGCCCTCGGCCATGGCGCGGCTGACTTCCTCGCTCACCGCGCCGACGCGGAGAATGAGTTCAGCCGGCACGCCGAGCATTTCCGACTTGGCCTCGTTGGAATAGGTCACGAAGCCGCGCTCGACCACGTCGGAGGAGCCGGCCACCGCGGTGAGGCAGCCGGCGATCAATCCGCCGGTGCAGGATTCCGCCGTCGCGATTTTGATCTTGTTGTCGCGGCAGACGGCCAGAAGCTGCTCGGCCTGCGCGACGAGTGAATGGGAGAGGTTCATATGTTGGTCAGGATCCAGATGTTCCACAGAATGATGGCGGCGAGCCCGCCGGCCAGAAGATCGTCCAGCATCACGCCGAAGCCGCCCTTGATGCGTTTGTCGGCCCAGCCGATGGGCCAGGGTTTGAAGATATCGGCGAGGCGGAACAGCGCGAAGCCGATGGCGTAGAGAACGACATCCGCCGGCACCAACAACAGCGCCAGCCATTGCCCGGCAACTTCGTCGATGACGATCGGGCCGGCATCGTGACTGGCCGTCCGCTTGCTAAAGCGGTGCGCTGCCCAAATGCCGATGACGAAGACCACCGCGATGGCCACGCCAAGCCCGATGATTCCCAAATAATGGCTAATGAGATAGGCGAAGGGGAGGGCGGCCAGCGAGCCCGCAGTGCCCGGTGCCAAGGGACTGAGACCGGCGCCGAACCAGGTGGCGAGCAGATGCGCCGGATGCCAGGAGGCCGGGCGGTGCGGCTCAGCTTGTGTCATGAGGGGTATCCGCCGGCATGCGAACCGTGGCCACGGCTTGGGCGGCAATGCCTTCGGCCCGACCGGTGAAGCCAAGTTTCTCGGTCGTCGTTGCTTTGAGGTTGACGGCAGAGTGCGGCAGTCCGAGAAGCGAAGCGAGGTGGCTTTGCATCGCCGCCCGGTGATCCTTCAGCTTCGGCCGCTCGCATATCAACGTGATGTCGACATGGTCGAGTATGCCGCGCCGGACCGCCAACAGTTCCATCGCATGGCTGACGAATATATCGGATTTCGCGTCGCGCCATTTTTCATCGCTGGGCGGAAAATGAACGCCGATATCGCCCTCTCCCAAGGCGCCCAGAATGGCGTCGACCAGGGCGTGGAGCGCCACGTCGCCGTCCGAATGGCTCCTGACGCCGCGCTCGAACGGCACGCGGACGCCGCACAGCATGAGATGATCTCCATCATCGGCAAAGCGGTGAACATCGTATCCCATGCCGACTTTCACGCGCCCGGGCTGTTCGGCGGCGGGGGATTCGGTTCGCATTATTTGTTCGGCACGCGCCATGTCGGACTCCGTGGTGATTTTGATATTCTCCTCGCCGCCCGCCACCAGCGCAATACGGAGGCCGTGCATCTCCGCCACCGCCGCGTCGTCGGTCGCGTCGCGTCCCTCAGCCGCGCGATGCGCAGCGAGAATTTCCCCGAAGCGGAATGTCTGCGGCGTTTGCGCCCGCCACAATCCGGCGCGCGCGACATCTCGAGCGATCAAATTATCGTCCGGCGTTGCGCGCTTGATGCTGTCGCTGAGCGGCAGTGCCGCGATGGCGCCGACATTCTCGACGAGTGCATCCAATGTGCGGCCAATGGTTTCGCCGTCGATCAGCGGCCGCGCGCCGTCATGGATCAGTACCGCGTCCGGCGCGTCTTGAGCGAGGCTCTCCAGGCCGAGGCGCACTGAATCCTGGCGCGTGTCGCCGCCGCTTACCGGCGTCAGCAATTTACCGTTAAGCCCGATTTCGAACTCGGATACCGCCGCTCGATAAAGCGGATCATCGTCCGGATGGATGACAGTGCGGACCGCGTCGATCGCCGGATGGCCGGCGAACGCCCGTATGGTGTGAGACAGCACCGGCTGACCGGCAAGATCGCGGTACTGCTTGGGAAGAGGTCCTCCGACGCGGTGGCCGCGGCCTGCGGCGACGATGAGCGCGACGTTGCGCGGCATGACCCCTCATTCGCAAAAGCAAAAAACAAGCCTATCGCTTTGGCCGGCGATTCGCCACTCTTGCGGGCATGCTACAAGTTCGGTGAAAGGAATGATCAATGGCAGGCAAAACCGTACGAGACGATTGGCGCATTGCTTTGGATGAAGCCGCTCGGCGGCTCGAGGAAAACCGAAATCCGGAGAGCAAAGCCTATGAGGTGGTGATGCGCCACGGCTCCATGCATGTTGGCCTCTATGCGCCGCGCGGCAGCGATCCGCAGCAGCCGCACACCCAAGATGAAGTCTATGTCGTAATGCGCGGGCAGGGCCAGTTTCTGTGCGGAGATGCGCAACAGGCATTCGCGCCCGGCGACGTGCTATTTGTACCGGCCGGTCTCGAACACCGCTTTGTCGATTTCACAGGTGATTTGACCGTGTGGGTCGTCTTTTACGGCCCGGAGGGCGGAGAAAATGAGTGAGTAAATTAGTTTAACATATTGAAAAAATGCTATAATTAAACATCACTGTTTTAGTTACATACGAAACCATCGCCGCATCAATATATGCCCAATGAATGTGCAAATTCGGCTATGTTTAAAAAATGATCACTTTAGCGCCGCTCGAAATAGGTCCGCTCCGCCTCGCCGATCCGGTGTTGCTCGCGCCCATGTCGGGCGTGACCGACATGCCGTTTCGCCGCCTGGTCAAGAGATTCGGTGCGGGACTGGTGGTGTCGGAAATGATCGCCAGCCGGGAAATGCTGCTCGATTCGCGGCGCACCAGGGAATTGCTCCAGCGCTCGGACGATGAAAAGCCGATCGCCGTACAGCTCGCCGGCTGTGAAGTGGAGATCATGGCCGAAGCGGCGAAAATAATTGAGCAAGAAGGCGTCGCGTTGATCGACATCAACATGGGCTGCCCGGCGAAAAAAGTGGTGAACGGCCAAGCTGGCTCAGCCCTGATGCGGGACGAAACGCTTGCCGGGCGAATTCTGCAAGCCGTGGTCGACGCGGTGAGCGTTCCGGTGACCCTCAAAATGCGGACCGGCTGGGACGATAACAATCGCAATGCCCCACGCTTAGCCAAAATTGCCGAAGCGTGCGGCATCCGCATGGTCTCGGTGCACGGGCGTACGCGCTGCCAACTCTATCGCGGCCAGGCGGACTGGGAATTTATCGCCGAGGTCAAAGCGGCGGTGCGGATTCCGGTGGTCGGAAACGGCGATGTCGTTAGCGAAGAAGATGCGGAAGTTTTGCTCGAGCGCTCCGGCGCCGATGGCGTGATGATCGGGCGCGGCGTTTACGGCAGGCCGTGGTTTCTTTCTCAGGTGGCGCATTACTTACGCCATGGCCGAAAAATTCCCGCACCGTCCCTTGAAATGCAATGCGCCGTGTTGTTGCGCCATTACGAGGCGTTGCTTTCGCATTACGGCCGCACCGTAGGCGTTCGTGTCGCACGCAAACATATCGCCTGGTATTGCCGCGATTTACCCGGCGAAAGCGAATTTCGCGCTCGCATCAATCGGATGGATGATGCGCCCGGCGTGGTGCGTGAGATCGAGCGGTTTTATATGCCGCTCGCAGAACGGGCGGCGGCATGAGTGCCTCATTGCCATGAGCACCGCATTGCTGCAGGAAACGCCGGGCGGCGAAACGGCCGTATCGTTTGATTCGGCCATTCTGGATGCGCTTCCTCTGGCGGTGTTGCTCATCGGGCGGGACGGCGCCGTTCTTCACGCCAATCCGGCGGCGGAAGAATTATTTGGCACGAGTCGCGCGATGCTGGCGAAAATCGGGCTGCCGGGTATCGTTGCGCCGTTCAGCAACCTCATCGCCCTGGTCGATCAAGTGCGCCAGGACGGTCAGATCATGTTTGAGCATGGCGTGGAATTGAATTTGCCGCGGGCCGGGGCCCCGCGTCTAGTGGATGTCCGTGCCGCGCCGCTTGTGCAGGAGCCGGATCTCATCGTCCTCTCGCTCGCCGTCCGGACGGTTGCCGAGCAGCTCGGGCGCCATTTGCAGCAGCGCGATGCGGGCCGGGCAAATGCCGCCATGGCGGCCACATTGGCGCATGAGGTGCGAAATCCTCTGTCCGGCATCCGAGGCGCCGCGCAACTTCTCGAAAGCGGCGCAAACCAATCGGACAAAGCCTTGGCGCGGATGATTCGCGACGAGAGCGACCGCATCGCCGCGCTGATCGACCGCATGGAGATATTCGGCGACGAACCGATACCTCACGGCGCGGCATCGCTGAACGTTCACGAACTGCTCGATCACATGCAACTCGTGGCCAAATCCGGATTTGCCGGCCAGGCCGAGATCAGAATCGAGTACGACCCATCGTTGCCGCTGGTACATGGCAGCCGCGATGAACTGATTCAGGCCTTCCTCAATCTGTTCAAGAACGCCGCCGAGGCATTGCCGGCGCGCGGCGGCGTGATCACCGTGCGGACGCGCTATGAACATGGCCTTCAGTTACACAGCGGCGGACGTTCGCGCGTCCAACTGCCGATCGCCATCCGGGTGGAGGACAATGGCGCCGGCATTGCCGAAGACTTACGCGATTGCCTGTTCGAGCCCTTCGTGACCGGCAAATCGGGCGGCACCGGACTTGGCCTCGCATTGGTCGCTAAAATAATTGCCGATCATGGTGGCGTTGTGGATGTCGAAAGCGAGCGCGGCAACACGGTCTTTCGCGTCCTTCTGCCGGCCGCCCGGGATGGGAGCCCGGTGCCATGAGCACCGCACAGGGCGAGCGTTACGCAACCATCCTGGTGGCCGATGATGACCGTTCCATCCGGACGGTTTTACATCAGGCGATGGCACGGCTTGGGCATCAGGTGCAGGTGACCGGCAATGTCGCGACGCTGAGGAATTGGGTGGAGCAAGGCGCCGGAGACCTGCTGATTACCGACGTCATGTTCCCGGATGGGGTGATGCGCTGGATATTCTGCCCCGCATCCGAAAGACGCGCCCCGACATGCCGGTGATCGTCATGAGCGCGCGCAATACGCTGCAAACCGCCGTCCGCGCGACCGAGGGTGGCGCCTTCGATTATTTGCCCAAGCCGTTCGATCTGAACGAAGTCGCGCGCGCCGTCCGTCGTGGCTTGGCGGCGACGGCGGAGAAAGACGCCGATGCGGATTCGCAATACGACGACGGAGATTTTGACGAACGCTTGCCGCTGATCGGCCGGGCGCCGGCGATGCAGGATATCTGTCGCACTTTGGCGCGGCTGATGAGCACGGATCTGACGGTCATGATTGTCGGCGAATCAGGTACCGGAAAGGAATTGATCGCGCGCGCCCTGCACGAATATGGCAAGCGCCGCGCCGTTTGTCGCTATCAACATGGCCGCGATCCCGCGCGAACTGATCGAGAGCGAGCTGTTCGGTCACGAAAAGGGCGCGTTCACCGGGGTGCTCACCCGCAAAGAGGGGCGATTCGAGCAAGCCGACGGCGGCACTTTGTTCCTCGACGAAGTCGGCGACATGCCGTTGGAGGCGCAAACCCGGCTCTTGAGAGTGCTTCAAGAAGGCGAATTTATGCCAGTTGGCGGCGTCAAGCCGAAGAATGCCAATGTGCGAATTGTCGCCGCGACCCATCGAAATCTGCGCCATATGGTAGCCCATGGCCTGTTTCGCGAAGACCTTTTCTTCCGCCTGAACGTGGTGCCGATTCGCCTGCCGCCTCTGCGCGAGCGCAAGGAAGATATTGCCTTGTTGATGCGCCACTTCCTGGTCCGCGCGATGAATGAGGGGCTGCCCAGAAAAAGTATTTCGCCCGCCGCTATGCGGCGCCTGAATATGCATGACTGGCCAGGCAACGTCCGCGAGTTGGAAAATTTAGCGCGCCGCCTCGCGGTATTGCATACGGAAGAAATTATCGAGCCCGACGCGATCGAGAGTGAATTGGCCGAAAGCGCGCAGGCGCCGGCCGGCACGGAGCCAGAAGGCAAACTGCGCGCGGCCAAAGCGGCGGCGGACGAAAGCTTGGGCTTGGCCGTCGAGCGCCAGGTGAGCGAGTATTTTGCCGCCCATGAGGGCGCCCTGCCTCCGGACGGATTGTATGGCCGCGTGCTCCGGGAAATTGAACGGCCATTGCTCACCGTTTCCCTGGTGGCGACCGACGGAAACCAATTGAAAGCGGCAAAATTGCTCGGCATCAACCGTAACACGTTGCGCAAAAAAAATTCGCAATCTCGACATTCGCGCTATACGCGGCGTCAGTCAGGAAATTGACGGAAGTGAATAGCCAGCAAGTGCATCCGCAGCAATTACCGGCGCGGGGTCTGCCGCTCAGGCAACGGTTTGGCAATTGGTCGCGCACCGTCGGGCTGCCGCGCAAGCTCGCCATTGCCGTGGCGGCGGCGGCCGTCGTCTCCGGCATCGCCACCTATGGCGCGATGTCCGGCGCCGCGCCGTTCGGTACCGATCCCACCAATGTTCTGATCCTGCTCAATATTGATCTGGTGTTGCTTCTCATCCTGGGCGCGATCGTCTCGGTGCGGCTGGTGCGTCTGTGGCTTGAGCGGCGGCGCGGCTCCGCCGGCTCCAAATTGCATATCCGCCTGGTCGGCTTGTTCAGCCTCGTTTCGGTCACGCCGGCCATTGTGGTTGCTGTGTTTTCCGCTTTGTTTTTGAATTTCGGACTGCAGGCGTGGTTCTCGCGGCAGGTGTCGACGGCGCTCGATCAATCGCTCGTCGTCGCCGAAGCCTACATGGCGGAGCATCGCGAAACCATTCGCGGACACGCCTTGGCGATGGCCAACGATCTCAACAGTCAAGCTCCTTTTCTAGTGCAAAATCCAGGCCGTCTGCGCCAGTTGGTAAACCGCCTGGCTGAGCTGCGCGGTTTGTCCGACACGGCGGTCCTGACCCGCAACGGCCGCATCCTGGCCCGTAGCGGGCTCAGCTTCGCCCTCGAACTGGAGCGCCTTCCCGAGCCAGTGATGCTCCGCGCCGCCGCCGGCGAAGTTGTTGTTCTGACCAGCGAGGCGGATGAGCGGGTGCGCGCTCTGGTGCGGCTCGTCGCCTTCGTCGATGCCTATCTCTATGTCGGCCGCTATATCGAAAGCCGTGTGTTGAACCATGTCCAGCGCGTACAGGGGGCGGTCGGCCAATACAAACAGTTGGAACGCCGGCAATCGGGATTTCAGATAACTTTCGTTCTCATATTCGTGGTGGTGGCGTTGTTGGTTCTGCTCTCCTCAATTTGGGTTGGATTGGCTTTTGCCAATCAACTTGTCCGGCCTATCAGCGGCTTGATTTCTGCCGCGGAACGAGTGCGTGCGGGCGAGTTGTCCGCGCGAGTCGAGGAAGGAGACGAGGGCGACGAAATCGGCAGCCTGAGCAGAGCGTTCAATCGCATGACCGGCCAACTTGAAGAGCAACGGGACGAATTGGTCGAAGCCAACAAGCAATTGGACGAACGGCGGCAGTTTACCGAAGCCGTGTTGGGTGGCGTTTCGGCCGGCGTGATCGGTCTCGATGCGAACGGACTGGTCACCCTTCCCAACCGCTCGGCGCTCAGCCTGCTCGATTCAAGCGCCGATATTTTGACCGGACGATCGGTCGAAGATGCCGTTCCCGAAATGATGCATCTCCTGCAGGAAGCCCAGGCCCGTCCCGACCGGCTGATCGAGGAAGAGATTGAACTCGATCGGGGCGGCAGAAAACGCACGCTGCTGGTGCGCATCGTGGCGGAAAAAATGGACGGGAATATCGTCGGCTATGTTGTGACGTTCGATGACATCACCGCGCTGGTCGCGGCGCAACGGACCGCGGCCTGGGCCGATGTCGCCAGGCGTATCGCGCATGAAATCAAGAATCCGCTAACGCCAATTCAATTGGCCGCCGAGCGACTCAAGCGAAAATACATGAGTGAAGTTTCATCCGAGCCCGAGATTTTTTCCGCCTGCACGGACACCATTGTCCGTCAGGTCAACGATATCCGGCAGATGGTCGATGAATTCTCGGCGTTCGCGCGCATGCCGACGGCGGTCATGCAGCCGGAAAACTTGCAACCAATCGTCCAGCAGGCGGTCTTGCTTCAGCGCGTCGCGCATCCGGAAATAGAGTTTGCGCTCGACCTGCCGAACGAGCCGGTGATCATGGACTGCGATTCGCGCCAGCTTGGTCAATGCTTGACCAATTTGCTGAAAAACGCGGCCGAGGCGATCGAGAGCCGGGACGGAACCGCGGCCGGCGCAGAGGAGACCGGGAATATCACCGTCAAGGTGCGTGCCGAGAGCGGCGAGCGGGTCATCGAAATCGAAGACAACGGCCCGGGGTTACCGGCCGAAAATCGAGATCGCCTCTCCGAGCCTTATGTCACGACGCGGGTGCGCGGCACGGGCCTTGGGCTGGCAATTGTCAGTAAGATCATGGAGGATCATGCGGGAGAATTCATACTATCCGACCGTACCAGCGGTGGCGCGCGGGCGGTGCTGAGATTTTCCAACGTAAAGTCCGACGCGTTCTACAAGGGCGTCAAGAAAATGGATACCGGGTCTTAGACGAATGCCACACGACATTCTCATTGTCGACGACGAACAGGATATCCGGTTGCTGGTGGCGGGAATCCTGGAGGATGAAGGCTATCAGCCCCGTGTGGCGGGTGATAGCGCCGCGGCACTCGCGATGCTCGAGGCCAGTCCGCCGCCCGCATTGATGATATTGGATATTTGGTTGCAGGGCAGCGATTTGGACGGGATGGAGCTGCTCAAACTGCTGCGCCGCAAGCACCCGGATCTCCCCGTCATCATGATCAGCGGGCATGGCAATATCGAGACCGCCGTGTCGGCGATCAAGCTCGGCGCCTATGACTTTATCGAGAAGCCGTTCAAATCGGACCGCTTGTTGCTGCAGGTTACCCGGGCCCTTGAAGCGGCGGAATTACGCCGCGAGAACACCGAGCTGAAACTGCGTGTCGGGCCGGCGCCGGGCTTGATCGGGGATTCCTCGGCCGTGAGCATCCTCCAGGCCGCGGTCACGAAAGTTGCGCCAACCGGAAGCCGCATCATGATTAACCTGAACCGGCGCCTGTTT
>PTKB01000047.1 GCA_002937555.1 Alphaproteobacteria bacterium MarineAlpha10_Bin2
CCGCCGCGAGGCCGATGCTCATATCCGCCAGCATCCATTGCAGTCCTTGAAATTCGGCGATCGGCCGGCCAAATTGCTCGCGCTCCTGGGCGTAATCGAGAGCCAGGCGATAGGCGCCCTCGGAGATGCCGAGCGCCACCGTCGCGGCGCCGACGCGCTGGCCGTTATAGGCGGTCATCACATCGGCGAATCCTTTCTTCAACCCGCGCGGCGATGTGCCCGCCGGGCGAGTTCCCCGACGTTCTCCAAGCCGCCCAGGCCAAGATATTCGCTTCCGAAATGGCGATCCGCGTCACCAACGACGCGCTGCAGATCTTCGGCGCCGCCGGTTATTCCAGGGAGCGGCCCCTGGAGCGCATGGCGCGCGACGCGCGCATGTTCACCATCGGCGGCGGCACGGCGCAGATTCTCCGCACCCAGGTCGCCTCGCGCATCCTCGGCAAACGCCTGCCGCAAACCCGCGACGGCTATCTCAAGAACTAAACCTGCCGGCGAGTAGGAATTCCCTGTTGCCTTCGGCGCCGGTGATCGGGCTCTCGCAAATGCCGAGCACATGCCAGCCGGTCTGCGCGTCCAGCCAGGCGCTGATGGTGTCGCATATTTCGCGATGGATTGCCGGATCGCGAACAATTCCGCCCTTGCCGACGCGCTCCTTACCGGCCTCGAACTGCGGCTTGATCAAGGCAACCAGGAAGGCGCCCGGCACCGCCAAGGAGAGCGCCGCCGGCAGCACGGTGCGGAGGCCGATGAAACTGGCGTCGCAGACGATGGCGTCGAGGGGCTCGGGTATCTGATCCCGGGTGAGATGGCGGGCGTTGGTGCGCTCTTGCACGACGACGCACGCGTCGCGGCGCAGCTTGTCGGCGAGCTGGCCATAGCCGACATCGACGGCGTAAACGCGCACTGCGCCGCGCGCCAACAGCACGTCAGTGAAGCCGCCGGTGGAGGCGCCGATATCGAGCGCCGTCAGACCGCTAACGTCGAGTTGGAAATGTTCCAGCGCATGCGCGAGCTTGATGCCGCCGCGCGACACCCAAGGATGCGGTGCCTCGCGCAACCTTAGCGGCGTGTCGGGGCTGAGCTTGTGGCCGGGCTTTTCCAGCTTGCGCTCGCCGGAATAAACCTTGCCGGCCATGGCGAGCGCCGCCGCCTTGGTCTTGCTGTCGGCCAGGCCGCGCTCTACGAGCAGGCTGTCGAGCCGGATTTTTTCGCGTTTTGCCGTTTGCCTAGGCTTTCATGTTGGGGCGGCTAATTCTTGCGCGCGACGATATAGCGCGCGACGTCGGAAAGTAGATCCGCCTTGCCGCCGAACGGCTCCAGAGCCGCCACCGCGTCATCCACCAATTGCGCGGCGCGGCTGCGCGCACCCTCGAGGCCGAGAAGATCGACGAAAGTCGCTTTGCCGGCGGCGGCGTCTTTCTGCACCGCCTTGCCGAGTTCGGCCTCGCTGCCCTCGACGTCGAGGAGATCGTCGGCGATTTGAAAGGCGAGGCCGATGGCCTCGGCATAACGCCCGAGCGCCGCCCGCTCCGCCCCGCCGCGCTTGGCCAGGATGGCGCCGGCGGTGCAGGAAAAATGGAACAGCGCGCCGGTTTTGCGGCGTTGCAGGCGAGTGACGTCAGCGAGGTCGAGGGTGCTGTCCTCGGCGGCCAAATCCATCATCTGGCCACCCGCCATGCCGCCACCGCCCGCCGCGGCCGCCAATTGATGGGTGAGTTCGGCGCGTACGGCGGCGTCCGGGTGGCCATCGGGTGCGGTCACCAGTTCGAACGCCAGCGTCAGCAGCGTATCGCCGGCCAGGATCGCCGTCGCATCGTCGAATTTCTTGTGGCAGGTGGGAAGGCCACGGCGCAGATCGTCATTGTCCATGGCCGGCAGATCGTCATGCACCAGCGAATATGTGTGTATCATTTCGATTGCCGCGGCGCACGGCATCACCCAGTCCGGCGGCACGTCGAACAACGCCGCCGACTGCAGCACCAGAAACGGGCGCAGGCGCTTGCCGCCGGCCAGCGTCGAATAGCGCATGGCGTCGAACAGGCGGCCGTCGCTGTCTTGGGAGCGTGGGATATAGCCGTCGAGCGCGGCGTTGATCTCAGCTGCCACCGCACCCATCGCCTCTTTCAGGCGGCTCAAACCGGCGCCCTCATTCCGTCTCCAACGGCTCCGCGCTGAGAGTGCCGTCTTTTTCGATCTTATCGACGCGGAGTTGGGCGTTGCGCAGTTTGCTCTCGCAATGCTTCTTGAGGAGGACACCGCGCTCATAGGCTTCGATCGCGCCTTCGAGGCTGGTGTCGCCCGATTCGAGACGCTGCACGATGTCTTCAAGCTCACCGAGCGCTTTCTCGAAGTCGAGTTTTTCGAGGCCTTTTTCGAGTTCTGCGGTTTTGTCGCTTTTGCTCATGATGCGGCCAGAATAGGGTCTGCCCCGGAGCAGTTCAAGCCGCCGCTAAGCCGCCATCAGGGCGCCGACATGGGCCGCCGCGCTGGACGCAAGCGCGTTCAGATCGTAACCGCCCTCTAGCGTCGAGACGACACGGCCGGAGCATTTTTCCGCCGCAATTTGGCATAGCTCGGTTGTCACCCAAGCGTAATCCGCTTCGAACAGGCACAAATTCGCCAGCGGATCGTCGTTATGGGCATCGAACCCGGCGGAGATCAAGATCAGCTGCGGGGCGAAGCTGCGGAGGGCGGGAAAGAGCTTGCTCTGCATGGCGTCGCGGAATTCTTGCGAGCCGGTATTGGGCTTAAGCGGCGCATTGAAGATGTTGCCGACACCGCGCTCATCGGCAGCGCCGGTGCCAGGATAGAGCGGCGATTGGTGGGTCGAGGCAAAAAACAGATCGCCGTCGCGCTCGAAGGCGGCCTGCGTACCGTTGCCGTGATGGACGTCGAAATCGACGACGGCGACCCGGCCAAGGCCATGTTCGCGCCGCGCCCGCTCGGCGCCGAGGACGACATTGTTGAACAGGCAAAAGCCCATCGAACGCCCGGGCTCGGCGTGATGGCCGGGCGGGCGCACGGCGCAGAAGGCGTTGTCTGCCTCGCCCGCCATCACCGCATCCACCGCGGCACGCACGGCGCCGGCGGCGCGCAAGGCGGCCTCGCCGGAAGCCGGTGAGATCAGCGTATCGCCATCGATCGCGGCATAGCCGGATTGCGGCACATTTTCATATATGAGGTCCACCAACTCTGCCTGATGCACCTCTTTCAAGGCGGCGATATCGCTGAGCGGCGCGCTGCGCCGGTCGAGCGCGGCGAATTCCGGCGCCTCCAGCGCGTCCAGTATCGCCTTCAGACGGGCCGGCTGCTCGGGGTGTTGCGGCCCGGCTTCATGCTCCTGGCAAATGGGATGGCTGTAGAACGCTGTCTTCGCCACGGTTACCTCTTTGTCGTCACGGCGGGAAACATAGCACGGCATAGCTGGTGCGTACCTATCGACAGCCGACAAACGGCGCGGCACACTAGCGCCATGCGCGTGCTGCTTTTCCTTGCTCTGGCCCTCGGAATCGCCGCCTGCGGCGCTTCGGAGCGCATCCAAGCGCCGGGCGCCGATGTTTGGGGGAAATTCGAAACCAACGTGTATGGCGATATCGGCGATATCGCCGCGCTCCGCGTGGCGCCGCCGGAGGGCGGGGAAGCCGACACCGATATCGAGCGCATCATCCGCACGTCACTCGAACGCCGCGGCTATACCCATGGCGGCGATGCGCCGCTGACACTGCGCTACATGATTCACAGCACGCTCACGGACCGCGGCGACGAAGGCTTGGGAATCGCCGTCGGTGCGTCGGTCGGCAGCTCGAGCGGCGTCAACGAGATCGGCTTCGGCCTCGATTTGCCGTTCCTGAGCGGCAGCGATTCGGTGCGTCAGGTCTCGTTCCTGTTCGAGCTTGCCCTGGAAGACGCGGACGGCGCCCTGCTATGGCGCGGTCGGGCGACCGGGCGGACGCATATTTCCGGCGATTCGCGCATTGCCCGGCCGGTGGCGCCGATGCTCCTCGACCGTCTCGGCCGCGAGACCGCGCCCAGGCGCTTCGCGAAGTAACAAAATGTTTGCTATTCATCGGCTTAGATACAATTTATCGGTTCTGGGGCGGATGCTGCGCCAAGGAGGATGATATGTCGCCGCGATCGAAACGGATATCCGTAGCGGCGCTGTTCGCCGCCGCGGCGATTCTCGTTTTCGCCGTCCAGCCTGCACGGGCCGCGATGCCGAGCGATCAGGTTCCGACGCTTGCGCCCCTGATCAAAGAGGTGTCGCCGGCGGTAGTGAATATATCCACCAGCGGCACGGTCGAGGTCGAGCGCAGCCCGTTTTTCGACGATCCCTTCTTCCGCCGTTTCTTCGGCGAACGGCCGAACGAGCCGCGCCAACGCCAAACCCGAAGCGTTGGCTCCGGCGTCATCATCAACGCCGCCAAGGGCTATGTACTCACCAACAGCCATGTCGTCGCCAAGGCGGACAAAATCATCGTCACCCTCACCGACCGGCGCCAACTCGTTGCGACGCTCATCGGCCACGATCCGGGCACAGATGTCGCCGTTCTTAAAGTCGATCCGGACGGTTTGACGGCGCTCAAGATGGCAGATTCCGAGCATCTCGAAGTCGGCGATTTCGTCATCGCCATCGGCAATCCGTTCGGCCTCGGCCAATCGGTGTCCTCCGGCATCGTGAGTGCCTTGGGCCGCACCGGCCTCGGCATCGAATCATACGAGAATTTCATCCAGACGGACGCGTCGATCAATCCCGGCAATTCCGGCGGCGCGCTGGTCAATTTGAGAGGCAAGCTGGTCGGCATCAATACCGCCATTATCGCGCCGGGCGGCGGCAATATCGGCATCGGCTTCGCCATCCCGATTAATATGGCGCGCCAGATCATGGATCAGCTCCTCGAGTATGGCGAAATTCAGCGCGGCCGCATCGGCGTGCAGATCCAGGATCTCACACCGGAACTGGCCAAGGAATTCGGTGTCGACCATGACGGCGGCGCCTTGATCGCCCAGGTGATGGCGGAATCGCCGGCCGCCGAAGCCGGCCTTGGCTCCGGCGACGTGATTATTTCCGTCAACCGCAAGTCGGTGCACAGCGGCTCCGATTTGCGCAATTTCATCGGCCTCTTGAGGGTCGGCGCGCGGGTCGATCTGGTGGTGGTGCGCGACGGTGAGGAAATCTCGATCCATCTCAAAGTCGGCGCCATTCAGGAAGCGCGCACCGAGGCGGGCAGCGACGTGCCCAAACTGAAAGGCGCCGCCTTCGGCGCGATTCCGCAATCCTCGCCGTTTTACGGCCGGGTGAAGGGCGTCTACGTGGTTGGCGTGGTGCCGGATTCGCCGGCCTGGGAATCGGGCCTTCGGGAGGAGGACGTGATCACCTCGGTGAACCGCAGGCCGGTCACCGATCCGGGCGAGTTGATGGCGGTCGCGGCGCAAGGCGGCAGCTCGCTGCTGCTCAATATCATCCGCGGCGACGGCTCGCTTTTCATTCTTATCCGCTGAGCCCGGAGCGCCGCAAATCAGTTGCCCCGGGCGCGGCCCACCGATAACATCGCGCCTCTAATTGCGCGGAAAAAACCGCGCGCAACTTTCAATATGAGCAAGGGTTGGCGCGCCGCTTGGCGGGCCGGGCCGGAACGCCGGGGAGAGAGAGCGTGGCAGGTTATATGGTCGGCATCGATGTGGGCGGGACGTTCACCGATTTTGTCTCCTACGATCCACAAACCAAAGCCGTCGAAGTGTGGAAAAATCCGTCGACGCCGAAAGACCCGAATGATGGCATTCTCACCGGTCTCGGCAAATTCAAAAATCCCGGCGACATCAAGAATATCCGCCTCGGCACCACCGTCGCGACCAACGCAATTTTGGAGCGCAAGGGAGCCACGGTAGGCTACGTCACCACCGCCGGCTTCAGGGATATCCCCTTCATCCAGCGCGGCAACCGGCGCAGCCACTACGACATCACCTGGATCAAGCCGAAGCCGCTGGTGAAGCGCCGCCATTGCTACGAAATCTCCGAACGCGTGATGGCCAACGGCGAAGTCGAAATCCCGCTCGACGAGGCCGGCGTGCGCGCCATGGCCAAGCAGATCAAGGATGAGGGCGAGATCGAGGCGTTATCGGTCAATTTTCTGTTTTCCTATGTCAGACCCGATCATGAGCAGAGGGTCAAGGAAATCCTGGCCGAGGAGTTGCCGGATATTCCGGTCTCGATCTCCTATGACGTGCTGCCCAAATGGAAGGAATATGAGCGCGCCTCGACGACCATCGCCGACGCCTACATCAAGCCCACCATCAGCAAACAGATGAGCAACATCCGCCAGCGCTTCGCCGATAACGGCATCACCGACCATATCGTCGTGATCAAATCGAACGGCGGCGAAATGTCGCTCGAAGCGGCGGAAAATGCGCCGATCCAAATGACCGTTTCCGGCCCCACCGGCGGCGTCATCGCCGGCAAGCATATCGCCAAGCTGGTCGGCATCGATCATCTGGTGACCATCGATATGGGCGGCACCTCGACCGACACTTCGACCATCGTCGGCGGGAAGGAGAATTTCACTACCGACTTCGAGATCGAATTCGGCATCCCGATCCAGATTCCGATGATCGACATCCGCACCATCGGCGCCGGCGGCGGCTCGATCGCCTGGATTGACAAGGGCGGCATGCTCAGGGTCGGCCCGGAAAGCGCGGGCGCCGATCCCGGCCCGGCGTGCTACGGCGCCGGCGGCACCAAAGCCACGGTAACGGATGCCAATTTGGTGCTCGGGCGGATCAACCCCGACAATTTCCTCGGCGGCGCCATGAAGCTCGACAAGGGAGCGGCGGAAACCGCGATTCAGGCGGTCGCCGACGAATTGGGCCGCTCGGCGGGCGAGACCGCGCTCGCGGTCATCCAGATCGCCAACAACAATATGGTCGGCGCGCTGCGTTCGGTGCTGATTGAACGCGGTTTGGACCCGCGCGATTTCTCACTGCTTGGCTTCGGCGGCGCCGGGCCGCTGCATATCGCCGATCTGATGAACGATGCCGGCATCCCGAGCGGCATCGTGCCCAACTATCCGGGCCAGTTCTCGGCCTTCGGTTTCATCCTCACCGATGCCCGCGTCGATACCATGCGCACCGTGCAAATGACGTCGAAACGCTTCGATCAGGCGCGCGCCACCGAGGTCATGCAGGCTTTGATCAAAACCGGGATCGGCGATCTCACGGCGCAGGGCTACGGCAAGAACGTGGAAATCCACCGCTCGCTCGAAATGCGCTATCTCGGCCAGAATTACGAACTGGAAATTCCAATTTCCTTCGACAACTTTACCGACGAAACCACGCCGCAATTGTGGCAGGCGTTCCACGACATGCATCTGGCGCGCTTCGGTTTCAACATCCCACGCGAAGTGATCGAGGTGATCACCGTGAAGGCGACGACGGTGTCGCTCACCGAGAAGCCGGAATTCGCCACCATCGGCGACAGCGGCGGCGCTGCGGCGGAGCCCGCCTCGCGCCGCGAAGTGACGTTCGAGGACGGACTGCACGACACACCGATCTACGACCGCGCGGATTTGCGCGAAGGCCATAAATTCACCGGTCCGGCGATTGTCGAAGAAGCAGTGTCGGTCACGATCCTGCGCCCCGGACAGAATTTACGCGTAGACGCATACGGCAATTTGCTAATCGGAAAAATCGCCGAGGAATGAACGACATGAGTGAAAAACGCGACGTCGATATGGTGACGATGAGCATCATCGATTCCACCATGACCGCCATTTGCCGCGAGATGGGCATTACTTTGATGCGCACCTCCTACTCGACGATCTTCAACGAGGCGCTCGATTTCACCTGCGCGCTGGCTAGCCCGGAAGGCGAGATGATTGCCCAGGCCGAGTTCTGCCCGTCGATGATCGGCGGCGTGCCGCTTCTGGTCAGGAGCTGCGTCCTCGAAATCCCGCTCGACGAATGGGAGCCGGGCGATGTCGTCGTTCATAACGATCCCTACCGCGGCGGCTTGCACTGCCCCGAGCACACCTTGATCCAGCCGGTCTTCGTCGATGGCGAGTTGATGGCCTTCGCCATGACCATCGGCCATCTGGTCGAGATCGGCGGCATGGTGCCGGGCGCCTTCGCCGGCGAAGCGACCGAGATTTTCCAGGAAGGCATTCGCGTGCCGCCGGTGTTCATCAAGAAACGCGGCGAGGATGTCGAAGAAGTGTGGAAGCTGCTGCTCGCCAACGTGCGCACGCCGCGCTTCAATTATGGCGACCTCCGGGCGCTGATTGCCGGCACCGATGTCGGCGAACGCCAGCTTGCGGCGATGATCGAGAAATACGGCAAGGATGTGTTCTGGAAAAACACCGCCGACTTGCTGGACTATTCCGAAAGCCGCATGCGGGCCGAGATCGCGGCCATTCCGGACGGCAAATACACCTTCTCGGACGAGGTCGAAGATGACGGCATCGAAAATAGGCCCTACACCATCAAGGTCGCCGTTCACATCAATGGCGAGGAGGCGGTGATCGACTATACTGGCACCTCGCCGCAGGCCAAGGGGCCGATCAACGCCACCCTCGGCGTCTCCTATTCCGCCGCCTATAACGGCATGCTGCACGTCACCGACGAATCGATCCCCACCAATTCCGGCTGTTTCCGCCCGATTCGCGTGGTCTCGCCGCCGGGCACGCTCCTCAACGTCGATTATCCGGCGCCAGAAGTGGGCGGCAATACCGAGACCCATTGCAAGATCGCCGGTGCCGTGATCGGCGCGCTGTCGCCGGCGATGCCGGACCGCACCATGGCGGCCGAGGGCGCGACGCACACCAATTTCGTCTTCGGCGGCACCGACAAGGATAGCGGCGAGGCGTTCGTCTGCTATGCCATCGAGCTTTCCGGCTGGGGCGGGCGCAGTTTCGCCGACGGCAACGACGCCACCGATTCGATCAACGGCAATTGCCGGGTCATTCCGGTCGAGGTGTTCGAGACGCGTTTTCCGATTCAGTGCGAATCCTACATAATGGTTGAGGATTCTGGCGGCGCCGGAAAGTTCCGCGGCGGCCTCAGCACCCAGCGCACCCTCAAATGCCTCGATACCGCGATCACCGGCAGCCAGATGTCGGACCGCCACCACAACCGCGCCTGGGGCCTTTACGGCGGCCAGTCCGGCGGCACGGCGGGCACCTGGCACATGGCGGCCAACACGGTCGAATGGCGCACCATCGACGACGCCTTTAACAAGGTGAGCCCGAGCAAATGGAGCAACGTCACCATCGCGCCGGGCGACCGCATCCGCTTTCAAACGCCGGGCGGCGGCGGCTGGGGCGCGCCGAGCGAGCGCCCGCAACAGCGCGTGCGCGAAGACCTGGCGGAAGGCTATATCTCGGCCCGCCATGCGCGCGAGGTTTACGGGTTGGAAGGCGCCGGCGACGACTGAAGCCCAAAATATGAAGGAACCGGCATGAGCGACGACCGGAAAATGGACATGGTCGCCATGAGTATTTTGGATTCGACCATGGTCTCGGTGTGCCGCGAAATGGGCATCACGCTGATGAAGACGTCCTATTCGACGATCTTCAACGAGGCGCTCGATTTCACCTGCGCCATCGCGGCGCCGAACGGCGATATGTATGCGGTGGCCGAGTTTTGCCCGGCGCAGATTGGCGGCATGCCGCTGGTGATCCAATGTTCCTTACAGGAAATTCCGCTCGACGATATCGAAGAGGGCGATGTGATCGTCCACAACGATCCCTATCGCGGCGGCCTGCATACGCCGGAGCATTCGCTGTTCACGCCGGTGTTCGTCGACGGCGAATTGATCGCCTTTACCGTCGCCATCGGCCATATCGCGGAAGTCGGCGGCATGGCGCCGGGCTCGTTCCCGGCCGAGGCGAGCGAAATCTTCCATGAAGGCATCCGCGTGCCGCCGGTGAAGATCAAGAAACGCGGCGTCGACGTCGCTGAGGTATGGAAACTGTGGCTCGCCAACGTGCGCACGCCGCGCCACAATTACGGCGACATGCGCGCGCTCATCAGCGGCGTCGAGGTCGGCGCGGCGCGGCTGAAGGAGATCGTCAAAAAACAGGGTGCGAAGAAATTCCGCCAGACCTGCGTCGATCTGATGGATTATGCCGAGGCGCGCATGCGCGGCGAGTTGGCCCAGGTTCCCGACGGGCGCTACGATTTCGAAGACTATATGGACAATGACGGGCTCTCGAACGAGCGCGCCGCGATCAACGTCGCCGCCTTCGTGCAGGGCGACGAGATCGTCGTTGATTTCAGCGCCTCCTCGGCGCAGGTGCGGGGGCCGATCAACGCCACTCTCGGCGTCACCTGGTCGGCAACCTACAACGCCATCCTGCACATGACCGACGAGACGATCCCCAAGAATTCCGGCTGCTTCCGCCCAATCCGCGTCGTCGCGCCGCCCAATATGTTGGTTAATGTCAATTATCCGGCACCCGAAGTCGGCGGCAACACCGAGACCCATCCGCGCATCGCCGGCACCGTGATGGGCGCGCTGGCGCCGGGCATTCCCGAGCGCGCCATGGCGGCGGAAGGCGGCTCGCACACCAATTTCGTGTTCGGCGGCCAGGATCATGAGTTCGATGAATATTTTGCCTGTTACGATATCGAGCTATCGGGCTGGGGCGGGCGCCCTTACGCCGACGGCAACGACGCCACGGATTCGATCAACGGCAATTGCCGGGTGATTCCGGTGGAAGTGTTCGAAACGCGCTATCCCTGGTTCACCGAGTGTTTCAGCCTGGTGCCGGATTCGGGCGGTGCCGGGACCTATCGCGGCGGCCTGGCGACGACACGCACCCTCACTTGTCATAACCCGGACATGATCATCAGCCAGCTCTCCGACCGCCACCACCACAGTGCTTGGGGGCTCAACGGCGGCGGCCCGGGCGGCACCGGCACCACCGTGTTCATGGCCGCCGGCACGAGCGACTGGCAGACCATGACCGAGGCGTTCAACAAGCCGTCGACCAGCAAATGGTCGAACATTGTGGTGCATAAGGGCGATCGCATCCGCATCCGCACCGCCGGCGGCGGCGGCTACGGCGAGCCCAAGAAACGCGACCGCGCGGCGATCGCGGACGATATCGCCGAGGGTTATGTCTCGGCGGAGCGCGCCAAGAAGGATTACGGCTACCCGGCAGGCTAACGGCGCGCCCAATGCAAATTATCGACGCCGCGGCGCTCGACGAATTGCTCGACTATCCGGCGCTGATCGAAGCGCTGAGGGCGATGTTCCGGGAGGGCTGCGACATGCCCACCCGCCATCACCATACCGTCGAGGTGCCGGGCGGCGCGCCTGGCACGCTGCTCATTATGCCGGCCTGGCAGGCGGGCGGCATGATGGGCGTGAAGACGGTCACCATCTTTGGCGGTAACGCCGCGCGCGGCCTGCCTTCCGTTCTCGGGCAATATTATCTGATGGACGCCACGAGCGGCGAGCCGCTGGCTTTGATCGAAGGCACTGTCTTGACGCGATGGCGGACCGCGGCCGCCTCGGCGCTGGCCTCGGACTATCTGTCGCGGCGCGACGCCACACGTCTGTTGATGGTCGGCGCCGGCAGCCTCGCGCCGCACCTGATCCGTGCCCATTCTGCGGTGCGGCCGATCCGCGAGGTGCGTATTTGGTCGCGCGATATTAATAACGCCGAATCTCTTGCGGCGCGTCTGAAAGTGCCGGATGTCAAACTCTCTCCGGTTGAGAGCTTGCAGGGCTCCGCCGGTTGGGCCGATATCATCAGTTGCGCAACGCTCTCCGAAGCGCCGCTCATCAAGGGCGAATGGCTCAGCGCCGGCGTTCACCTCGATCTGGTCGGCGCGTTCCGTGCGGATATGCGCGAGACGGACGATGCGGCGCTGGCACGGGCGCGCATCCATGTCGACACGATGGCCGGCGCCCTGTCGGAGGCCGGCGATATCCTGTTGGCGATCGAGGCAGGCGCGATATCAGAAGTCGATATCCTCGCCGATCTTTACGCCCTCACTCAGGGCGAATCGGCGGGTCGCAACGGCGCCGATGACATTACCCTGTTCAAGTCCGTGGGTGCGGCGCTTGAGGATTTGGCCGCCGCCTGCCTGGTTTACAAACGCCACGCCGAACGTGTTCAGGACTCGCCTTCGAAATAGTCGACGCCGGACTCGCGTTTGGTGAAGAAGAACAATTCGTATGGATGGCGGCCGGGTGGCGCGCCGGCGATGACGCCGATTTTGTCGGAATCTGGATATTCCGCCACTTCCGGCTGCTCCATGGTGCTGATCGCGAGATAACTCAGCTCGCTATCCGAATCATTGACAATCTGATGCGCCTTGCCGGTGCCGGGCGGCGCCGCAACGACGTCGCCTTCACGCAGCGGAAAGCGATCCTCGCCGTAGCGCAGCGTGCCCGTCCCCGTGAGGATCACGAACATTTCCTCATTGGCGTGATGCAGGTGAAACTGCCAGGCGCGCTTGCCCGGCGGCACCACCACCAGCCGGCTGCCGAGCTTTTGCGCACCAATGGCCTGGCCGACCGGGCCGTAAGCGCGCCTCGAAGCTGCCCTGATCGCCGATCGGGCCGTTTTGCTCCAATTCCACGTCGTCAAGATTTATTACCGGCGATGTGGCGCTCATAAAGACCTCCCCTAATGAGACGAAGGATTAGCTCGCCCGGCGCTGACGGTAGCCGTCCAGTTCCGCCACCAATTCCGCGGTGTCGACCGTGCGGCAATAGCCCTTGATCGCCTTCAAGGAATTTTCGTGCGCCGCCTGGGATGGCGTCGTGCAAGCGTCCGCCACCAGGGTCACGAGAAAGCCGCGGTCGCAAGCGTCGCGCACTGCCGATTCGACGCATTGCTCAGTATAGACGCCGCAAATGCCAAGGCGCTCAACGCCGAGATTGCGCAGCACATATTCGATGTTGGTCGAATTGAACACGCTGGATGCCGATTTCGGCAGCACGATCTCGTCATCGCCGGGCGCG
>PTKB01000048.1 GCA_002937555.1 Alphaproteobacteria bacterium MarineAlpha10_Bin2
GGCATCAAGGCATCGATGGGCCGCGTGCCGCTCTGGCCTGGCACCAAAGACGAAACCATGCCCGGCGTCTCGAGCTGGGAGAGCCTCGAATGCATCGGCCCGATGAGCCGCACCGTCGCCGACAGCGCACTGATGCTCTCGGTCATCTCCGGCCCCGACATGCGCGACCGGCGCACCCTGCCCAAGGCCGAATTCGACTGGATGGAATGCCTCAAGGGCGATCTCAAAGGACTCCGCGTCGCCTATAGCGCCGATTGGGGCTACGCGGCGGTCGATCCCGAAGTGCGGCAAATCGTCGGCGACGCGGTGAAAGTGTTCGAAAGCGAATTGGGCTGCACGGTAGAAGAAGCCAATCCCGGCTGGGACGATCCCTACGGCGCGTTCTGGGGTCTCGTTGCCGCCGAGACCGATCTTGTGGGCATGCGCAAACTGGTGGCGGAGCATGGCCACCATATGACGCCACATCTGGTCGATTTCCTGCAGACGCCGTTTACGGCTGAGGATTTGACCAGCGCGGTCATGGCGCGCAAGGGCGTCGCCAACAAGGCAGCGGAGTTCATGGCCAACTATGATCTGCTGCTGACGCCGACGCTCACGGTTCCGGCGTTCGCGCTGCACATCCAGGGCGTGGAAAAAATCGACGGTCAGATCGTGCCGCCTTTCCAATGGCTGTCCTTTACTTTCCCCTTCAACATGACCGGCCAGCCGGCGGCCTCGGTGCCGGCGGGTTTCACTACTGGCGGTCTCCCGGTCGGCTTGCAGATCGTCGGCCGCCATCTCGACGATCCGGCGGTGATCCGCGCCTGCGCCAATTTCGAGAAGGCGCGGCCCTGGGCCGATAAATGGCCGCCGCTGCTCGACGAGATGGGGCTCTAAGCCGAAATTAGAGGCCATGGCCGCCACTGTTTTTGCGGTTTTCGAGGAGACGGCGTCGCGCGCTGGCACGGCGGATTTTTTAGCTGATCCGTCCGGTAATTCTACGCTCAGCTATGCGCGCGCGCGCGCCGAAATCGATGCGTTGGCGCAGCGCTACGCGCAAGCTGGATACGGCCATGGCCACCGTGTGGCGCTCTTGTTGGAGAACCGCCCGGCCTTTCTGTTGCATTGGTTGGCCCTGAACGCGCTCGGCGCCGCGGTGGTTCCGGTCAATCCCTATTACCGCAAGCGCGAGCTCGCCCATCTACTGAGCCACAGCGGCGCAACCCTCGCTATGGTATTGCAAGAGCGGCTGGACGAAGTGGGCGCGGCGGCGCAATGCGCCGTATCCGGTCCCGAGCATATTCCGCCGGCAGAGAGCCCGCCGCCCCGCGCCGATGCACCCGGCGGCGACAGCCTGTGCGCGCTGCTTTACACGTCAGGCACCAGCGGCGAGCCGAAGGGTTGCCTGCTCGACAACGATTATTTTCTCGCCATGGGCCACTGGTATGTCTCGCAAGGCGGTCTGTGCGCCGTCGAAACCGGGCGCGAGCGTCTTCTGACGCCGTTGCCGCTCTATCATATGAACGCCATGGCCTGCTCGTTTATGGCTATGGTCATGACCGCCGGCTGCCTCATTCAGCTCGACCGTTTTCACCCCGCTTCGTGGTGGGAAGACGTGGCGGGCAGCAGGGCCACGATCGTGCATTATTTGGGCGTCATGCCGGCGATCTTGCTCGGCCTCGAACCCTGCGCGGCGGAGCGAAACCACCGGGTGCGTTTCGGCTTCGGCGCCAATGTCGACCCCAAACATCACGCCCCATTCGAAACGCGCTTCGGATTTCCCCTGATCGAGGCCTGGGCGATGACCGAAACCGGCGGCGGCGCCTGCATCGCCGCCAATATTGAGCCGCGCCATGTCGGCAGCCGCTGTTTCGGACGGCCCGAAAGCTGCGAAACAAAAATCACCGATGATGGCGAACTGCTGGTGCGCCATGGCGCGGAGGCGCCGCGCAAAGGCTTCTTCGCCGGGTATCATGGCGACGCCGCAGCCACTGAATCGGCCTGGCAGGGCGGCTGGTTTCACACCGGCGACATGGTGCGTCATGGCGCCGATGGCAGCCTCCACTTCATCGACCGGCGCAAGAACGTTATCCGGCGCAGCGACGAGAATATCGCCGCGCTCGAAGTCGAAAGCGTGATCCTGGAGCTCGACTGGGTGGCGGCGGCGGCGGTCATCGCCACGCCCGATGGGCTGCGCGGCGAAGAGGTTATGGCCTGCGTCGTCGTCGAGGATGGCGCGCCTCAGGATGCCGCGGCAGCAGAAGAATTGAGCACTTGGTGTCTGCAACAACTCGCCTATTTCAAAGCGCCGGGCTGGGTCGCCTTTCGCAACGCGCTGCCCACGACATCGACGCAAAAAATTAGAAAATCGGAGTTACGGCATCTGGCAGAGATTCCTGCTGCACTGGAATTCTGTTTTGATCTGCGCGATCGAAAGCGCGCGGGCAGGGCGGCATGACGGCGCGCGGCTATGAGGGTGTTGCCGCCGCAGTACCGGTCACCGTCCCCTATGCGCGGCGCACCGAACATAACGTCCACTGGTGGTTCGGGCGCGCGCTTTCCGAACTGGTGCGCCAATCGGGAATCGGCAAAGACGAGATCGACGGCCTGATCACCGCGAGCTACACGCTCCGGCCCGACACGGCGGTGTCGCTGACGGAATATTTCGGCCTCACCGTGCGCTGGCTCGAAGATCTGCCGATGGGCGGCGCCTCGGGGCCGATTGCACTGCGCCACGCCGCGCGCGCGGTCGAGGCCGGCGACGCCGAGGTGGTGGCCTGTCTCCCCGCCGACGTGCTCGGCGGCGATGCGTTCGGCTCTCTCATGGAGAATTACAGCAGCTTCTCGCGCGACGGCGCGATGCCCTACGGTGAAGCCGGCCCCAATCTGCCCTTCGCCCTGATCACCCAGAATTATATGGAGCGCACCGGTGCCACGCGCGAGGAATTCGGGCGGATCTGCATTGCCGAGCGCCACAATGGCGCCGCCTTTCCCCATGCGCTGTTGAAAAAGCCGCTGACGATGGAAGAATATTTGGCGGCGCGGCCGATTGCCGAACCGCTGCATCTCTACGATTGCGTCATGCCGTGCTCGGGCGCCGAGGCTTTCCTGGTGATGCGCGAGGACCGCGCGAAATCACGCAAACTGCCTTATGCGCGCATCTTGGCCGGCATCGAGCGCCACAACGCATTCCCTGAGGACGGTGTGCAGATTTCCGGCGGCTGGCCGGTCGAGCGCGACGCGCTCTATCAGGCGGCCGGTCTGGGTCCCGGCGACATGGCTTTCCTGCAAGCCTATGACGATTATCCGGTGATCGTGATGTTCCAACTCGAAGGCCTCGGCTTCTGCCCCGCCGGCGAAGCGCCGGCATTCGTGCGCGAAACCGACTTCACCGCCGATGGCGGCGGGCTGCCGCTCAACACCGGCGGCGGACAATTGTCGCTCGGCCAGGCCGGCGCCGTCGGCGGTTTCGTCGGCCTGACCGAGGGCCTGCGCCAGGTGACCGGCCAAGCGCTCGGCATCCAGGTGGCGAACGCCGATGTCGGGCTGGTTTCCGGTTACGGCACGGTGAATTTCGACCGCGGCCTCTGTTCCTCGGCGGTCATCTTGACTCGGGGAGAAGGCGCATGACGGCGGACACTCTTCGCCTACCGCATTGCCAAGCCTGTCAGCGTTCGCATTGGCCGCCGCGCGAAATCTGCCCCCATTGTCTCGGCGAAACCGTGACGTGGCAGCCGGCGGACGGCGGCGGGCAGGTAATGGCGACAGCCACCCTTCATCACAGCCTGTCGCCCGATTTCGCGCCGCACATGCCGTTGCATGTCGCCACGGTGGCGCTCGATTGCGGCGTGCGGGCTATTGTCTTTGTCGCGGGTGGGGCACTGAAAAACGGAACCCGCGTCATCGTGACGCCCGGGCGCGGTCCGAGCGGCCAAGAGGCATTGGTGGCAACGCCCGGCGCGGCGCGATAGTTTATTGCAATCGAGAGGAGCCTATGTCCCGAGGACCGGAACTGCCCAGCGTCCAGCAATTGCTCGACATCGCCGAGGATTTCGGCATCGACATGACCGCCGAGCGCGCCGGCCAATACCGCGATGCCATGTCCGGCGGCATCCGCGCGCTCCGGCGTATCGACGACATGGTCGAGGAGCGCCCCGAGGTCAAATATCCGCGCACCCCGGGCCGCCGTCCGAGACCTGAAGAGAATCCCTACAACGCCTGGTACTGGCTGACCGATATCAAGGGCGCGGCGAGCGGCCCGCTCGCCGGCGAGCGTATCGGCATCAAGGATACGGTGACCGTTGCCGGCGTGCCGATGATGAACGGCTCGCGCGTGCTCGAGGGCTTCGTGCCGCAAACTGACGCCACCGTCGTCACCCGCCTGCTCGACGCCGGCGCGGTGATCGCCGGCAAAACGGCGTCGTCGGATTTCTCGTTTTCCGCCGGCGGCCATACCAGCGCCTATGGTCCGGTACGCAACCCGCGCAAGCCCACGCATTCGCCCGGCGGCTCGTCAAAGGGCAGCGGTGCGGCACTGGCGGCTGGCGATGTGGAAATGGCGCTCGGCGGCGATCAGGGCGGCTCAATCCGTATCCCCGCCGCCTGGTGCGGTGTCGTTGGTCTCAAGCCCACCTTCGGCCTGGTGCCTTACACCGGTTGCATGGGCCTCGAAATGTCGCACGACATTGTCGGGCCGATGGCGAACAAAGTCGAAAATGTGGCGCGCATGCTGTCGGTGCTGGCCGGACCGGACCCGCTTGATCCGCGACAGCGTGGCGTCATACCCGAGAATTATGTGCGCGACTACCTGCCAGCCCTCGGCCAGGGCTGCAAGGGGCTGAAAGTGGGCGTGGTCACGGAAGGCTTCGGCCATAAGGCGGATACCTGGCCCGACCTTCAACTGCTGGCGAGTGATCGGCGCATCGATGTCAAGGTGCGGGCCGCGCTAAATGGATTGAAGAAAAAAGGCGCCGAGGTGCAGAAGGTCTCGGTGCCGATGCATTATGACGGTGTGCGCATCTGGTTCGCCCTGGTAGCGGAAGGGGCGGTCGATCTAATGTATCACGGCTCCGGCCTCGGCACCAATTGGCAAGGTTATTACGACACGCCGATGCTGGACCATATGGCGCGCAGCTTGCGTGCCCGCGCCAATGACATACCGCCGACAGTGATCAATGTTTTTCTGATGGGTGAATATCTGAGACGCCATTATCACGGACGCTACTATGCAAAGGCGCAGAACCAACGCGGCGCCCTGAAGCGCGCTTATGACGCGGCGCTAGCGGAGCATGACGTGCTCGTCATGCCGACCATCCCACAGCTCCCCGGGCCGATCCCGCCGCCTGATGCACCGTTCGAGGAATATATGTTCCGCGCCCTCAACATGCTCAACAACTGCCCGCAATTCAGCACCACCGGCCATCCCGCCATCAGCGTGCCGTGCGGCATGGTCGACGGCCTGCCGGTCGGCTTGCAGATTATCGGCCGTCATTTCGACGATCTCACCGTGCTGCGCGCCGCCGATGCGGTCGAAAAACTCGGCGATTGGCGCACCCATTAGGATCAAGCTGACAATATGAGCTATCGCCTCGGCGTCGATATCGGCGGCACTTTCACCGATTTCGCTTTGTTCGACGAAGCGCGCGGCGAAATGTTCATCCACAAGCAGCTCACCACGCCGGACGATCCGTCGCGCGCTGTGCTTGACGGCTGTTCGCATTTGCTGGCGCGCAAAGGCGTCGACATTGCAGAGCTGGTGTCGATCGCCCATGGCACGACACTGGTGACCAACGCCGTCATCGAGCGCCGCGGTGCGCGCGTCGGGATGCTGGTGAGCGAAGGCTTCCGCGACGTGCTCGATATGGCGCGCGAGACGCGTTACGAATTGTTCGATCTGCGCCTGGAATTTCCCGAACCCCTCGTGCCGCGCTACCTGCGCCGCGAAGTGGCGGAGCGGGTGAAATATGACGGCGCGGTGGAAACGGCGCTCGACGAAAGCGCCGTACGCGCCGCAATCGCCGAACTGGTGGCTGAAGGCATCGAAGCGCTGGCCATCTGTTTCCTCCATTCCTACGCCAATCCGGCGCATGAGAACGCGGCGCGGCAAGTTGCCGAGCGGGAATTCCCCGAGCTCTATGTCTCGACCTCGGCGGATATCTTTTCCAACATGCGCGAATTCGAGCGCTGGACCACGGCAACGATCAATGCCTACACCCAGCCTTTGTTCGACAGCTATCTGCAAAGGTTGTCCGGCGGCCTGGAAACCGCTGGCTTTACCGGCCGCCTCTTGGTCATGACCTCGTCCGGCGGCATGTTGGCGCCCGATGCGGCGCGGCGCTATCCGGTGCGGGTGCTGGAATCCGGACCGGCGGCGGGCGCGCTGATGTCGGCGCATCTCGGCCGGGCGCTCGAGATTCCCGACCTGCTGTCGTTCGACATGGGTGGCACCACGGCCAAGGGCGCCTTGGTGAACGGCTACCGGCCGCTCAAAAAATACGATCTGGAGATCGCGCGGCTGCACGGCTTCAAGCGCGGCAGCGGCTTGCCGGTCAAAGTTCCGGTCATCGATATGGTCGAGATCGGCTCGGGCGGCGGCAGTTTGGCCGAGGTCGATGAGCGCGGCCTGATCCGCGTCGGGCCACAGAGCGCCGGCGCCGATCCGGGCCCGGCCTGCTATGGCAAGGGCGGCAGCGCCGCGGCGCTGACCGACGCCAATCTGGTGCTCGGCTATCTCGACGCGGATTTTTTCCTCGGCGGCGACATGAAGCTCGACGAAGCGGCGGCGCGCACGGCGATCGAGGCCAGCATCGCCAAACCGCTTGGCGTGACGATCGAGCGCGCCGCCTGGGGCATGCATGAAATCATCAACGAAGACGTGGCACGCGCCTTCCGCATTCATGCATCCGAGCGCGGCTTCGATTATCGCGGCGCTTCCATGGTGGCGTTCGGCGGTTCCGGCCCGGCGCACGCCATGAGTGTCGCACGCAAACTGAAGATACCGCGTGTCGTCTTCCCGGCTGGCGCCGGCGTGATGTCGGCCTTCGGTTTGCTGGTCAGCCCACTCGCCTTCGAACTGTCGCGCTCCGAGCCTTGCTTGGTGGGCGGCCTGGACGGCGAGCACTTCGCCAACCGCTTCCAGGCAATGGAAGCGGAGGCATCTGAACTGCTGCTTGAGGCCGGCGTCGGCGCACCCGATATCCGCCTCCGCCGCCGCCTCGACATGCGCTACCAGGGCCAGGGTTACGAAGTCGAGGTCGCGCTGCCGGACGGCACCGCGATGGCTGAAATCTTCAGCGGCCTGGCCGAGCTGTTCCGCGAGACTTATGCCGCGACCTTCTCGTCCACCACCTTGGACGAGCCGCTCGAAATCGTGACCTGGAAAGTCGAGGCGGTGGGCCCCGAGGTGAGCCTTGCCGACGGCTTCATCCTCGAAGGCACCGGTGATTCTGGAGAGGCGCGGAAGGGCAGCCGCCAAGCTTACTTCGCCGATGCCTATCACGATTGCCCGGTCTATGACCGCTCAGCTCTGGCGCCGGGCATGGAAATCGCTGGGCCGGCGCTGATCGAAGAACGGGAATCGACATGCGTCATCGGCCCCGGCGAGCGGGCGCGGGTCGACGAACGGCGCAATCTCGTTGCCGAATTGGGAGAGGCGTAATGGACGCCATTAGCCTCGGCATCATGTGGGACCGTTTGATTTCGATCACCGACGAGATCGTCTCGACCCTGGTGCGCACCTCGTTCTCGACCATCGTGCGCGAAGCCTATGACCTGACCGCCGTGATCACCGACGCCGAAGGCCATTTGTTGGCGCAAGGACGCTGGAGCGCGCCGCCTTTCATCGGCACAGCGCCGCTCACCATGGCCCACACCATGAAGAAGTTTCCGCCCCATACGCTCAAACCCGGCGACGTGCTGGCGACCAACGATCCCTGGATCGGCACCGGACATATGTACGACATCACCGTCATGCGCCCGGTGTTCCTGAGGTCCAAGCTGGTCGGCTACACCATGAGCATCACCCATCTGCCCGATGTCGGCGGCACCGGCTTCGGCACCATGGCCAAGGAAATCTATCATGAGGGCCTGCGCCTGCCGCTCTGCAAGTTGCTCAGCGAAGGCGAGGTGGACAACTTCATTCTCGACCTGATCGAGGCCAATGTGCGCGTGCCGGAGCAGGTGATCGGCGACATCATGGCGAATGTCGCCTGCAACCAAGTCGGCGGGCGGCAGTTGCTCGAATTCATGGAAGAGTACGGTCTCGACGATCTTGACGAATTGTCCGCCGCGATCCGCAGCCAGTCGGAGCGCATGACCCGCGCGGCGATTTCCGAGTTGCGCGACGGCAGCTACCGCAACACGATCCGTATCGAGGGCATCGACGACCCGATCACGCTGGCCTGCCGCGTCGATATCGACGGCGAGAATGTGCATATCGACATGGACGGCACCGATGCGGCGGTGGAGCGCGGCATCAACGTGCCGTACTGCTATACCAACGCCATGTCGCTCTATTCGATGAAATGCCTGACCGTACCGTCGCTGCCCAACAATGAAGGCTCGACCAAGCCGATCCACGTCAGCGCACCCAAAGGCTGTATCCTCAACGCCCAGCCGCCGTCGGCGACCGGCGGTCGCCATATCATCGGCCATTTCGTCTCGCCGCTGATCTTCGGCGCCATGGCCGAAGCCGCACCCGAAAGCGTGCAGGCCGACACCGGCATGATCGATCTGATGAACTTCGTCGGCACCCATAAGGACGGGCGCGGCGTTTCCACCATCTATTTCGCCGCCGGCGGCTTCGGCGCCCTCGATGGTCATGACGGTCCGGCGACATTGCCCGGCCCCTCCAACATGGCCGTGGTGCCGACGGAAGTGTGGGAGGGCGTGACGAGTACGCTGGTCGAGCGCCGCGCACTGGTGCCGGATTCGGGCGGCGTCGGCAAGGCGCGCGGCGGGCTCGGCCAGGAGATCGTCATCCGCAACGACAGCGGCCATCCGATGACCATATTTTCCATGGCCAACCGCAGCGAGTTTCCACCGCTCGGCCTGTTGGGCGGCCAGAACGGGCCCTTGCGCGAGCACCGCGTCAATGGCAAGACGGTCCACCCCAAGGGCCAGCATGTGCTGGCTCCGGGCGACCGGGTAACGCTCAGCCAGCCCGGCGGAGGCGGCTTCGGCCCGGCGCGCGAGCGCCCGCGCGAGAAAGTCATCGCCGATGTCCGGAACGGCTATGTCACGCCGCAAGGGGCGAAACGCGATTACGGCGTGGAAGAGGAAAAATAGTCCGCCGATGGCCGCAATTCTCTTCAACAATTGCCGCATCTTTGATGGCGCCGAGACCCTTCCCGGCGAGATGATGGCGGTGCTGATTGAGGACGAGCGCATCAAGGAAATTTCCGACCGCCCGATCCAGGTTTCGGATGCGCGGGTGATCGAGGCCGAAGGGCGCACCCTGATGCCGGGTCTGATCGATGCCCATTATCACGCACTGCTGGCCGATCTGAACCCCGCCAATCTTGACCTCATGCCGCCGTCGCTGTTGCATCAGCACGCGCATGTAAATCTGAAAGCGGCGCTGGACCGCGGCTACACCAGCGTGCGCGATGCCGGCGGCGCCGATATTGGCCTGGTGCGCGCGGTCGAGGAAGGCTTGATCGAGGGCCCGCGAATTTTCCATGCCGGCAAGGCGCTGAGTCAGACCGGCGGCCATGGCGATATGCGCCCCGCCACCCATTTCGAGCCCTGCGCCTGCGCCGCCTATCACGGACCTATCTGCGCGGTGGCAGACGGTGTCGACGAAGTACGAAAAGCTGTGCGCGAGGAGTTGCGCAAGGGTGCGGCGCAAATCAAGCTGATGGTCTCGGGCGGTGTGCTGTCGCCTTCCGATCCGGTATGGATGGACCAATACTCCGAAGACGAAATCCGCGCCGCGGTGGCCGAGGCGGCGACGCGGCGCACTTATGTCATGGCCCATGCCCACACCGCGAGCGCCGCCCGGCGCTGCGTCGATTTCGGCGTGCGCTCGATCGAGCATGGCACCTTGATCGACCGCGAGACGGCGGAATATGTCGCCGCCAGCGAGGCCTTCGTGGTGCCGACGCTTTCGACCATTCTCATGATGAAGGAACGCGGCCCCGCCCTCGGACTGCCGAGCATCTTTGCCGACAAGCTGGGCACGCTGTTCGAAGATGCCCAGCGCGCGGTCGCGCATTGTCAAGCGGCCGGCGTCAAGCTCGGCCTCGGCAGCGATTTGATCGGGCCGCTGCACGAACATCAGGCGATGGAACTCGAACTCCGCGCCGACATCACCTCGCCGGTCGAGGCGCTCACCGCCGCGACGCGGACCAATGCGGCGCTGCTCAACAAGACGGACGAATTGGGCACGGTCGCGACCGGCGCCATCGCCGATCTGCTTCTGGTCGATGGCGACCCACTAGCGGATATCGATCTCCTGCAGCATCAGGGCGCCCGTCTTTCGGTGATCATGAAGGCCGGTGCCCTCCATAAGTGCACGCTGTGAGCTTCGATCCGGTCACTCTCGCCGTGCTGCAAGGTCGCTTCGAGCAAGTGGTCGACGAGATGGACGCGACGCTGTTCCGCAGCGCCTTCAACCCGATCATCGCCGAAGCGCATGACGCTTCGCACGGCATCTATGACCGCTTGAGCGGCGCGACGTTGGCGCAGGGCAAATCCGGCCTGCCGATCTTCGTCGGCGCCATGTCGTTCGCGGTGAAAATGGTGATCGACAAAGTGGCGCGCGACGGCGGCCTCGGCGACGGCGACGTTTATATCTTTAACGACCCCTATGAAGGCGGCACCCATCTTTCCGATTTCAAGCTGGTGCGGCCGATCTTCCGCGCCGGCAAGCTCTATTGCTACATGGCATCGGTCGGCCATTGGCACGACGTCGGCGGCAATGTGCCGGGCAACTACAATCCGGCGGCGGTGGAGAGCTTCCAGGAAGGTATGCTGATTCCGCCGGTCAAGCTGATCAAAGGCGGCGTGCTGAACCAGGATATTGTTAACATCCTGCAAGCAAACTCGCGCCAGCCGGTGAGCCTTTATGGCGATTTGAACGGCCAGATAAACGCTCTCGATCTCGGCGCCGGGCGCTTTGCGGAATTGCTCGACGAATATGGCGACGGGCTGGTGGAAGAAGCGTTCACGGAATTACAGGCACGCGCCGCGCGCCTGATGCGGGCGCATATCGCCGAGCTGCCGGACGGCGTTTTCTCCTGCGACGATTGGCTCGACAATGACGGCATAGTCGATGCGCCGCTCGCCATAGCCCTCGATATGAAAATCGACGGCGACCGCATGGTGCTGGATTTCGCGCGCTCCGCCCCGGCCTGCGCCGGCCCGGTCAACATCAGCTACGCCACCGCCATTGCCGCCTGTTATGTCGCGCTCAAACATATCTTCCGCGATGTGCCGGCCAATGCCGGCGTGCTCGAGCCGATCGAATTCGTCATCCCCGAAGGCTCGATCTTGCACGCGATCGCGCCCAGGCCCGTCGGCGGTTATACCGAAACCATCCTGCGCCTCATCGACGTCATGTTCGGCGCCTTGGCCGAAGCGGCGCCGGAGCGCTCCAACGGCTGCGCCTACGGCACCATCAACGCGCTCTCCATCGCCGGCCACCGCGAAGATGGGCGGCGCTGGGTGATGTTTTCTTTCTTCGGCGGCGGTCATGGTGGCCATCCGGAAGGCGACGGCCTCAGCCATGGCAACGCGCCGATCTCAACCGCCACCATCCCGCCGGTCGAGATTTTAGAAGCCGCCTATCCAGTCATGTTCAGCCAATGGGCGCTACGCGCCGACAGCGGCGGGCCGGGCCGTCACCGGGGCGGGCTCGGCGGCCTCTACGAGATCGAATTGTTGGAGCAGTCCGCCGACGTGTTCCTGTTCGGCGAGCGCGGACGCTTTCCGCCGCAAGGGGTCGCCGGCGGCGGGCCCGGTGCGTGTAACATTTTTTCCTATGACCGTGACGGCAGTTGGGACACGCCGCCACTCGCTTCCAAAATGACCGGGCTGGAAATCTCGCGCGGCCAGCGCTTGCGCCTTGAGAGCCCGGGCGGCGGCGGTTACGGCGACGCGTTCGAGCGTGCGCCGGACGCAGTGGCGGAAGACGTGCGCCTCGGCTATGTCAGCTGCGAAGCTGCGGCGCGCGACTACGGTGTGGCGTTGAACGACGCGGGGCATGTGGACGAAGCGGCCACGACAGCGCAGCGCGCGGCGGCCCGCAGGTGAGCGGCGGCGCAATCGTCGGCGTCGATGTCGGCGGCACCTTTACCGATGTCTTCGCCATCGACCCCAGGAGCGGGCGCGCCACCATCGCAAAAGTTCCAACGACACCCGAAAATCAAGCGGATGGCTTCGCTCGCGGCGTTAAGCAAGGCGCCGGCGCGGCGGCAGGGATCGATACCATCGTGCACGGCACCACGGTCGGCACGAACGCGCTCCTGCAACGGCGCGGTGGGCGCATTGGCATGATCGTCACAGCCGGTTTTCGCGACGTCTTGGAAATGCGCCGGCGCGACAGGCCACAAACCTGGGGCTTGTGGGGCAGTTACACGCCGGTGGTGCCGCGCGATTTCAGCATCGAAGTGGCGGAACGCACCCTGGCCGACGGTAGCGTACGCCAGGCGATGGATGGCGCCGAAGTGTGCGCCGCGGCGGAGCGTTTGGCGGCCCAGGGCGCCGAGGCGCTGGTGATATTTTTCGTCAATTCCTACGCCAACGATGCCAACGAACGGGCCGCCGCGACGGCGGCGCGCGAGGTATGGCCGAACGAATTCGTCATGGCGTCGAGCGAGATTCTGCCCGAGATCCGCGAGTTCGAGCGCGCCTCGACGGCCGC
>PTKB01000049.1 GCA_002937555.1 Alphaproteobacteria bacterium MarineAlpha10_Bin2
CTGGAACAGGCCGGTCAGGCGGTTGGCGTCAAGCCGGTGATTGTGACTTCGCTCGACCTGCGGGGCTTGAGCTCCGGCGGCGCGCCGGCGCTCGGCGAATTGGCTGAAGCCGGTGAAATCGTGCAAGCCGCGTTCACCACCGAAAGCGGCGCGGATTCGGATGTCATTGAATCCGAAGCCAGGAATTATTTCATCCTGCGCGTGGATTCGGTTACCCCGCCGGCAGTGCGTTCCCTCGAAAGTGTGCGTCAACGGGTGATTGATGACTGGCTCGCCGAGGCGCGGGCCAATCAGGCCCAGCATGCCGCCGAGCAACTTGCCGAACGCGTACGCAATGGCGACAGCCTTGCCGCAGCCGCACAAGCCGGGCGCTATGACGTTGTGCTGGTCAGCGAGATTCTGCGCGACACCGTGCCCAGCGACCGCGGCGTATCGCGGGATATCGTTGCCGGGCTGTTCGAGCAAAACCCGGTTTCGCCGGAACCAGTTGTGGGCGAAATTGAGGAAGGCTACGCAGTGGCCATGCTTTCAGGTGTCGAACCGGCCGATCCAAGCCAAGAAGTATCATCCGCTCAACAATTGAGCACCATTATCGGGCAAGAGCGCGGCGCCGATATTTCCGCGCTATACCGCTTTTCTCTCGCCACCCACCATGACGTTTCGACAAATCAGCAGGCCTTGCAGGCGTTCCTGAACACTCCATGAGCGTCTCTCCCGAATTCAAGGGATTTGCCCCGGCGTATGGCATGGGCCGGCCGCAGGCTGTGTGGACGACCTTCGTCGCCGACCTCGAAACACCGGTATCGACGATGCTGAAACTGGCCGAAGGGCGGGCCAACAGCTTCCTGTTGGAATCGGTCGAGGGCGGCGCGGTGCGCGGCCGCTATTCGGTAATCGGATTGAAGCCCGACCTCATCTGGCGCTGCTATGGGGCGAAGGCCGAAATCAACACCAGCGCGCGTTATGACCCGGACGCCTTCGAACCCTGCACGGAAAAAGCACTCGATTCCATGCGCGGGCTTATCCGTGAGAGCCGCATCGATCTGCCGGAAACATTGCCGCCGATGGCGGCGGGACTGGTCGGTTATGTTGGCTACGACATGGTGCGCCACATGGAACGGCTGCCCGAGCCCAACCCCGACGCGCTCCACTTGCCCGACGCCATTTTGATGCGCCCGACGATCATGGCGATATTCGATTCGGTCGAGGATTTGGTGACCCTGGTAACGCCGGTATGGCCCGAAGAAGGGCTGAACGCGCGCGCCGCCTACGGGCGCGCCGCCGAGCGCCTGGCCGATACGGTGGCCGATCTCGAGCGTCCGCTGCCGGTGCGCTTTGAAAGCGCCGAGACCGATATTCCTGAGCCGACGCCGACCTCGAATACGAGCGAAGCGGAGTACCATCGGTTTGTCGAACGCGCCAAGGAATATATCGCCGCCGGCGACATCTTTCAGGTCGTGCCGTCGCAACGGTTTTCAGCTCCGTTCACCCTGCCGCCCTTTTCGCTCTACCGCGCGCTGCGCCGGCTGAATCCTTCTCCATTTCTTTATTTTCTCAATTTCGGAGGGTTTTCCGTCGTCGGCTCAAGCCCGGAAATACTCGTCCGTCTGCGCGACGACAAGGTGACGATCCGGCCCATCGCGGGCACCCGGCCACGCGGCGCCAATCGGGCCGAGGATCAGGCCCATGCAGCGGATCTGCTGTCGGACCCCAAGGAATTGGCCGAGCATTTGATGCTGCTCGATCTCGGGCGCAACGATGTCGGCCGCGTGGCGGAAGTTGGATCGGTCAAGGTGACGGAAAACATGACCATCGAACATTATTCGCATGTCATGCACATCGTCTCCAATGTGGAAGGCCGATTAAAGCCGGGTCTGGATGCCGTAGACGCGTTGATCGCCGGCTTTCCGGCGGGCACCGTCAGCGGTGCGCCGAAAGTGCGCGCCATGGAAATTATCGACGAATTGGAGAAGGAACGGCGCGGGGTCTATGCCGGGGCGGTGGGTTATTTTTCGGCCTCGGGCGCGATGGATACTTGCATCGCCTTGCGCACCGCGATCGTCAAGGACGGCACCATGTATGTACAGGCGGGCGGCGGCGTGGTCGCGGACAGCAATCCACAAGCCGAATATGAGGAGACGGTCAACAAGGCGCGGGCACTGTTCCGGGCGGCCGAAGAAGCGACGCGTTTCGCTGCGCGCGGTGGAAATTAGTTCAGATTGTTCAGCACGCGCATTCCAGTGCGGCGATGGTGCTGATGGGAACGAACTCGAAGCCGCGCTTGCGCGCATCGGGCAGCCAGCGCCGCAACACCTCGAGCGTTTCATCGTAAGGATGGCCGATCGCGACCGCCCGCCCGGTTTGGCGCGCGACCTTCTCGACCGCGCGTAACTGACCTTCGATAAAGCCTTGCTCGGCGAGGTTGTCGAGAAACACATCGCGCGACGCGTAGGGCATGCGGGACGCCTCGGCGAGGCGCGCACCGATCGTCGAGCTGACGGTAACGGAATCCAGATAGAGCAAGCCGCGCGCCTCAAGCTCGTTCAGCACCAGCGACATGGCCCGACGATTCTGCGAGAACTTGCTGCCCATATGGTTGTTAATGCCGACATACCCCGCAAGGCGCGACAAATTGTGGGACAATCGGCGCATGAGTTCGCTATCGCCGATGCCGGTCAGCAAGGCGTTCGGCCCCGGGTCGGCGGATGAATCCGTCGGCTCCATCGGCATATGGACGAGAATTTCAAAGCCTTTCGCCCTGGCGCGCTGGGCATATTCCGCCACTCTCGCGGTGTAGGGCAGGAAGGCGAGGGTAATCCCCTCCCCCAGCGCCATCACGCGCGAAAATTCGCCTTCGCTATGGCCCAAATCGTCGATCACCACAGCGATAATCGGCGCCTCGCCCGATTCCTTTGATAGGGCAGCATAACGCCGCCAGTCAGGCAGTTCCGGTTGCGCGGGTTCGACGGCGACGGTCTCGGAATTCGCTTCGGCTGCCGCTGCGTCTTGCCAGGCAATCGTGCTCACCACCAAAAATGCGATGAAGAATGCGACGAACGCGGTGAAAGATGCCTTCATGCGTCCCCCGGCCCGTGCGCCAGTTCTTCGAGAATGGGACAATCCGGCCGTTCGTCGCCATGGCATTTATCGGCCAAATGCAAGAGCGGACGGCGGACGGAATCGAGCTCCGCCATCTTGCGTTCGATTTCACCGACATGTTCGAGCGCAATGTTCTTGACGTCCGCGCTTGCCCGTTCGCGATCTTCATAGAGCGCGAGAAGGTTCCTGACGTCTTTTATCGAAAATCCGAGACTGCGCGCGCGGCTGACGAAGCGCAGAATGTCGACATCCTGCTTGTCGTATTCGCGGTACCCGCCCGCCGTTCGCTCGGGCTTGGAGATGAGGCCGATTTCTTCGTAATAGCGGATCGTCTTGGCCGGCACGCCGGAGCGCTCGGCCACGCGGCCAATTTGCATCATCCTCGTCCTTGGCGGCGCCGCATCACAAGACGGCGCCGACTTGCCAGGGCACAAACTCCTCATCGCCAAAGCCGAACGCCTCGCTCTTGCTCGGCTCGCCGGAAGCGGTGCGGAGGATTAGTTCGAAGATTTCGCGCCCGAGACTTTCAATGTCCGCCTCGCCATCGAGGATGCGCCCGCAATTGATATCCATATCCTCATGCATGCGCGAGAACATCTCGCTGTTGGTGGCAAGTTTTAAGCTCGGCGTCGGTTTGCACCCGAATACGGAGCCTCGACCCGTGGTGAAACAAACCACATTGGCGCCACCCGCCACCATGCCGGTGATAGAAACCGGGTCGTAGCCCGGCGTATCCATAAAGACAAATCCGTTGGACGTCACAGGCTCACCATAGCGATAGACCTCGACCAAATTGCTGGTGCCGCCTTTGGCGGCGGCGCCGAGCGATTTTTCCAAAATTGTCGTCAGCCCGCCCGCCTTGTTGCCCGGCGTAGGATTGTTGTCGACGACGGCGCCGTTTTTCTTGGTGTAATCCTCCCACCAAGAAATGCGATCGAGTAGTTTGCGGCCGACCGCTTCCGATGCCGCGCGCCGGATCAGGAGATGCTCGGCGCCGTATATTTCCGGCGTTTCGCCGAGAATCGCCGTGCCGCCATGGCGGACCAGAAGGTCGGCGGCGGAGCCGAGGGCCGGATTCGCGGTAACGCCGGAAAACGCATCGGAGCCGCCGCATTCCATGCCGAGGATAATATGGCTCGCAGGGACGGCCTCGCGGGTCACTTCGTTGGCCGCCGGCAACATGGCTTCGATGCAAGCGATCCCTTCGCGCACCGACGCGTTGGTGCCGCCCATATCCTGTATCGTCTTGGTGTGCAGGGTTTCTCCCGGCGTCAATCCGAGATCTTCCACCAAACTGTCGATCTGATTTATTTCGCAGCCCAGACCCAGGAGAAGCGTGCCGGCGATATTGGGGTGCTCGGAATAACCGGCGATGCAGCGGCGTAAATAATCCCAGCCGTCGCCATGGGAGGCGGTGCCGCAGCCGGAGCCGTGGCTGAGCGCGATGACGCCATCGACATTTGGCCAGGCATCGAGAGCGGGGCCGCGGAAATGGTCGCAAATATAGCGCGCGACCGTGGCCGAGCAGTTTACACTGGTGATGACGGCGAGATAGTTCCGTGTCGCGACGCGGCCATCGGCGCGCACAATTCCCTGAAACGTCGCGCGCTCCGCCTCGGGAATAAAGTCGGTTGGCGTTGCATCGGCGCCGAATTCATAATCGCGCGCAAACTCGGCAAAGACGAGATTATGTTCATGCACATGTTCGCCGGGCGCGATATCGCGGGTGGCGAAGCCGATAATTTGGCCATATTTGCGCACGGCCTCATCCTTGGCGATGGCCGCGGTGGCGACCTTATGGCCAAACGGAATCGCATCCGTAACGTTCAGGAGCGTGCCGTTCTCCGGAATTTCCGTGCCGGCCTGCATATCGCCCTTGCTGATCACCACATTGTCGGAGGCGTGCAGCCGCAACAAGGCGTCGTCATTTCTCATTGGTGTCACCACAAAGCATCAATACGAGGCTCGACTATAAAGCAAACGGCGGGCGCTCACTACTCGGAGGCGTCGCCCCGGCGGGCCCCCGGCCGGGCAATGATGAGGCGGACGATGTCATCGACCAGAAAGCGGTTTTCGACCTCTTCCCATCCGGCCTCTTCGAGATAGAGATGGGTGTTGCGGTCGAAACCGGCACCATAGGCCCAGCGCACCCAGGGCGCCCACAGGCGCATGACGAATCGCTTCATCGGATCTTTGGAGTAGCTGTATTCGAGCAGGCGGATTTCGCCGCCGGGTTTGCAGATCCGCGCCAATTCCTTCAGCGCCGGCAATTGATGCTCGGGCGCCAACACGCAGAACAGGAAGGTCGACACCACGGCGTCGAAGCTGTTGTCCTCAAAGCACGTGTTCATGACGTCCATTTCGATCAATGCCACGTCGCGGCCCGCTTCACCGCGCCGGCGGGTGGCGCGCGTCAGCATGGCGGGACTGAGATCAATGCCCACCATGTCGCTATCTGGCGGATAAAACGGGATGTTACGCCCGGTTCCGACGCCGGCATCGAGGATGCGCCCGGTCAGACCGACAAATAGCAGCGGCCTGAACGGACGGTAGCGCTTGCGCTCGAACGGCGCGTCGAGCAAATCGTACCATCTTGCAATACGTTGATAAGTGGCGCGCTTGTTCACTCGCCTACAGCCTCGCCGCGCGGAGGCGGAGCGCGTTGGAGATGACGGATACCGAGCTCAGGCTCATGGCAACGCTGGCGATCATCGGGTTGAGCAAGAGCGCGAATGGCGGGAACAAAACGCCAGCAGCGATCGGAATGCCGAGAAAGTTATAGGCGAAAGCGAAAAACAGATTTTGCCGGATGTTGCGCATCACCGCCCGGCTCAGCTGACGTGCCCGGGCGATGCCACCCAAATCACCGCGCAGCAGAGTGATCGCCGCCGCTTCGATGGCAACGTCGGTGCCGGTCCCCATAGCGATGCCGATATGCGCCGCAGCCAGAGCCGGCGCATCGTTGACGCCGTCGCCGGCCATGGCGACGATGCGTCCTTCGGCGCGCAGTCTTTGCACCGCCTCCAGTTTTTGCGCCGGCAGCACTTCGGCCTCAACCTCATCGATCCCGAGCGCCGCGGCGACCGAATTCGCGGTTGCGCGATTGTCGCCGGACAGCATGACGACGCGGACGCCATCGGCCTGCAGCCGGCGCATCGCGTCATAAGAGGATTCCTTGATCTTATCCTCCACGGCAATGAGGCCGGCGGCGGCGCCATTCAATGCGACGAACATGACCGTGCGGCCCATGGCTCGGTGCGGCGCGGCAAGCTCTTCGAGTTCGCTGGTATCGATGTTCTGTTCGGAAAACAAATGCGCGTTGCCGAGATTAACTTCGATCCCATCGACCATTCCCGTCACGCCGCGTCCAATTTCGGCTCGGAACTCACGCGCTTCGCTTATGTCGAGCGCTTGCACGGCGGCGGCTTCCATGATCGCGCGCGCCAAGGGATGCTCGCTGGCGCGCTCAAGGCCGGCAGCCATGCGGAGTATCTCATTCTCCTGATGATCTGCCAGCACTTCGATGGCAGCGACTTGGGGCTTTCCTTCCGTCAGGGTGCCGGTTTTATCGATGACGAGGGTATCCACTTTTTCAAACAGCTCCAGCGCCTCGGCATCGCGGATCAACACGCCGGCCTGTGCGCCGCGCCCGATGCCGACCATGATTGACATCGGCGTGGCCAAGCCAAGCGCGCAGGGGCAAGCGATGATCAGCACGGCGACGGCATTGACCATGGCATAGCCGAGACTGGGAGCCGGGCCGAACACGCCCCAGGCGATAGCGGTCGCCACTGCCACGGCGAGGACGGCGGGAACGAATATTGCGGCCACCCGGTCGGCGGTGCGCTGGATCGGCGCCCGGCTACGCTGCGCATCGCCGACCATCTGGACGATGCGAAACAATAGCGTTTCGGCTCCGACATGTTCGGCGCGCATGATAAAGGCGCCACTTTCATTCATGGTACCACCGGTCACGGCGTCGTTTTGGGTTTTTTCAACCGGCAGCGATTCGCCGGTCATCATCGATTCATCGATGGCGCTGGCGCCTTCCACGATCACGCCATCAACCGGCACTTTCTCGCCGGGACGCACGCGCAAGCGGTCACCGACTTTGACCGCGTCCAGGGCAATTTCGTTTTCCGAGCCGTCTTCTTGCACAATTCGGGCGATGGCGGGAGCGAGGTCCATCAACGCGCGAAGCGCATGCCCGGTCCGCGCCCGCGCCCGCAATTCCATCACCTGACCCAGAATGACCAGAACTATGATGACGCCGGCCGCTTCGAAATACACCGGAACATCGCCCGTCGTCGAACGGAATGCGGCAGGGAATATGTGCGGTACGGCGGTTGCGACCAGGCTGTAAATGAATGCAACGCCGGTGCCGAGCGCAATCAGCGTGAACATGTTGAGATTGCGGCTGACGACGGAGCGCCAACCACGCTCGAAAAACGGCCATCCGCCCCACAACACGATCGGCGCCGCGAGAACGAGTTGTATCCATGTCCACAATCGTACCGAGGCGATTTGCTGCAACGGCTCACCTGGAATTAATTCCGACATGGCGATAAAGAGCAGCGGCAGGGCAAGTGTCCCGCCGAGCCACAGGCGGTGGCGCATGCTGATCAATTCCGGATCCGGCGCGGCATCCAATTGTACCGAGCGTGGTTCGAGCGCCATCCCGCAAATCGGACAATCGCCAGGCTCTTTGGCCGCGATTTCCGGATGCATCGGGCAGATATACTGTGTCTCGCGCAGAGGCAGAACGGCGCCCTCTAGGGCCATACCGCAACTGGGGCAAATGCCGGGTCCTGCGCTCTCAACTCCGGGACACATCGGACAGGTGTATTTAGGTCTGGCGTCTACCTCTGGCCTATTTAGGATAACGCCTTGCCCGCCGGGTAAGAGACGAGCGTCGGTTGATGTGCTTGTTTTCATATTGCGGTGTTCAAAGTGGCAAGACAGTGGCGTATAAAGCCCGCCGGAATACCGGACGCGACAGGCTATATATGGTCTTTCCAGTAACTGGAAGGTCAATGGCCGATATGACCGGATATTTCACGGACGGAAGGCGCCCCTAATGGGCTGATGCATTTTGCAAAAATAACGCTATAACATATTGATATGTTGCTCTTAATCGACAATTACGACAGCTTCACCTACAACCTGGTCCACTATTTGGGCGAGCTCGGGGCCGAGGTGACGATATACCGAAACGACGCGATCAGCGCCGATGAGAGTCTGGCGTTAAAGCCTCAGGGCATCGTCCTCTCCCCCGGACCTTGCGATCCGGATCAGGCGGGTATTTGCCTGGAGTTGATCGAGAAGAACGGCGGCACCATTCCACTGATGGGCGTTTGTCTCGGCCATCAGGCGATCGGCCAGGCGTTCGGCGGCAAGGTGGTCCGTGCGAAAACGCTGATGCACGGCAAGACCAGCGACATACATCACGAGGGCCACGGCCTGTTTGAAGGCTTGCCGACGCCGTTCACTGCGACGCGTTATCACTCCTTGACGGTCAAACGGAATTCGCTGCCTGAGTGTCTTGAAGTTACCGCCCAAACCGACGACGGTGTGGTGATGGGGTTATCGCATCGCGAATACCCGGTCCATGGCGTCCAGTTTCACCCGGAGAGCATCGCCTCAGATCATGGGCATGAACTATTGAAAAATTTTCTCGCTATCGTTAACGGCGGTGGCGCGGCATGAATGTGAACCCGGAAGATTTTCGCGCCCTCATCGCGCATGTCGCCGGCGGAAATTCGCTCAGCATCGAACAGGCGGAGCGCGCCTTCGACATCATGATGGCCGGCGAAGCCACGCCGGCGCAAATGGGCGGCTTGTTGATGGCGCTCCGGGTGCGCGGCGAAACAGTGGACGAGATCACCGGCGGCGCCAAGGCCATGCGTGCTCGCGCCGTTGCGATCGAGGCGCCCGAAGGCGCGATCGATACCTGCGGCACCGGCGGCGACGCCAAGGGCACGTTCAATGTTTCCACCGGCGCCGCAATCGTCGCCGCGGCGTGCGGCGTGCCTGTCGCCAAACACGGCAACCGCGCACTCTCCTCCAAATCCGGCTCGGCCGATGTTCTGACGTCGCTCGGCGTCAATATCGACGCGGATATGGCGCTGGTGCGGGATGCTTTGTGGCAGGCAAAGATCGGTTTCTTAATGGCGCCTCGGCATCATGGGGCGATGCGCCACGTCGCGCCGACCCGGGTCGAATTAGGAACCCGCACCATATTCAACTTGTTGGGACCGCTGTCGAACCCGGCGGGTGCGAAGCGTCAGTTGATCGGTGTCTTCGATGGTGTCTGGGCCGAGCCGATGGCCGAAGTATTGCGCAATTTGGGTTCCGAGCGGGTATGGGTCGTGCACGGTTCCGACGGCACGGACGAACTCACGATCACTGGCCCCAGCGATGTGGTGGAATTGCGCGCCGGCGAGTTGCGGCGCTTCGAAGTGTCGCCTGAGGATGCCGGGCTGACGCGCGCATCGCTTGACGCCATCAAAGGCGGCGACGGCGATGAAAATGCCCGCACCATGGCGGCGATGCTGGACGGTGCGCCGGGGCCGATCCGCGATATCGTGTTGTTCAATACGGCCGCTGCACTCGTTGTTGCGGACCGGGCGGAGACGTTGCGCGACGGCGTGGCGACGGCAGCCGAAGCCATCGATTCAGGCGCCGCGCGCACCACCTTGGACGAGCTGGTCGCGATTACAAACCGAACGGCATGAGCGATATCCTCGCCAAAATATGCGCCGACAAGCGTGAGCATATTGCGCGCTGCAAAAAGCAGCACCCGCTTGGCGAGCTGGAAGCCGCCGCCCGGGAAGCCGAGGCGCCGAGAGGCTTTGCGGCGGCGCTGAGCGGGGCGTCCGAAAATGGCGGCCTGGCGCTCATTGGTGAGCTCAAGAAAGTTTCGCCCAGCAAGGGGCTCATCAGATCCGACTTCGATCCGGAGAGTTTGGCGCGCGCCTATGAATCCGGCGCCGCGGCCTGTCTCTCGGTGCTCACCGACAAACCCTATTTCGATGGCGAGGACATTTATCTTACCCGTGCCCGGGCGGCGGTGGCGATCCCGGTTTTGCGCAAGGATTTCATGTTGGATCCGTATCAGATTGTCGAAGCGCGGGTTCTCGGCGCCGATTGTATCCTCCTGATCATGGCGGCGCTGTCAGACGCTGAGGCGGCGGAGTTGAATAGCGCCGCCCAGGCCTTTGGCATGGACGTGCTGGTCGAAGTCCATGACGCGGCGGAGCTGGCGCGCGCCGTCGATCTGGGCGCGGCGCTGATCGGTATCAACAATCGCAACTTGCAGACCCTCGAAGTCGATTTGGCGACGACGGAACAATTGCTGCCGGACATACCGGCCGGGTGCGACGTGGTGTGCGAAAGCGGTCTCAATACGCATGGCGATTTGATGCGCATGGCCAAGCTTGGCGTCACGCGCTTTTTGGTCGGCGAATCGCTGATGCGCCAGGAAGATGTGGCATTGGCGACCAAGCGCCTGCTTACTGGCGCCGGCGGCATGGAAGAAAGGGTCTGAGCATGTCCTCCTTCACCCATTTCGACGACCAAGGCCATGCCCGCATGGTCGATGTTTCGGAAAAAGCAGTCAGCGAACGCAGCGCCACCGCCAAGGCCAGCGTTCTCATGCAACCGGAGACGTTGCAATTGATCCTCGCCGGCGGGGTGAAGAAAGGCGATGTGCTTCAGGTCGGGCGGCTCGCCGGGATCATGGCGGCCAAACGCACCTCGGACCTGATCCCGCTCTGCCATCCATTGGGGCTCGACGCGGTCGAGGTGGATTTGGTTTGTGACGGCGAGCGGAACGCGGTCGATATCAGCGCCACCTGCCGTGTCAAATCCCGCACCGGTGTCGAGATGGAGGCGCTGACAGCGGCTTCCGTGGCGGCGCTGACGGTCTACGATATGTGCAAGTCCGTCGACCGCGGGATGCGCATCACCGATTTGCGGCTGACCCACAAGGCCGGCGGCAAATCCGGCGAATTTGTCCAAGACTAAATTGTTTCTGCATTAGGACGACGTTCGAATGATTCCCGTTGCCGAGGCCATCGCACGCATCAGCGGCGCCTTCGAACCGTTGGCCGCCGAAAGCGTATGGCTCGGCGAAGCGGTTGGCCGCGTTCTGGCGGAAGACGTTGTTGCGCGAACGACGCAACCGCCGTTCGACGTGTCGGCCATGGATGGTTATGCGGTGCGCGCCGAAGATGCCGGCGCCGTGCCGACCTTGCTCAAGCAAATTGGCGAGGTGCCTGCCGGGCATCATTTCGAGGGAACCGTCGGCCCGGGCGAAACGGTGCGCATCTATACCGGCTCGCGCGTCCCCAACGGTGCGGACACCATCGTCATTCAGGAAAACACCGATTCTGACGGACAAGACATCACCATTTTGAAAGCGCCCAACAAGGGGCAATTCATACGCCCGGCCGGTCTCGATTTCAGCGAGGGCGACATCGGCCTCAAGGCCGGGCAACGCCTGACGCCGCGCGCCATCGGTTATGCCGCAAGCATGAATCACCCGTCGCTCGCGGTGCGGCGCAAGCCGCGTGTGGCGATATTGGCTACCGGCGATGAAATCGTCATGCCCGGCGAGCCGATCGGGCCCAATCAGATCGTGAGTTCGAATTCTCACGCACTCGCCGCCGCGGTCCAAAATTATGGCGGCGAGCCGTTCAGTCTCGGCATCGCGCCGGATGATCGCCAAGCCCTAAAAGCAATGGCGGAAGGCGCCCGCGGTGCCGATATTCTGCTGACCACCGGTGGCGCCTCGGTGGGAGATCATGATCTTGTGCAGAGCGTGTTGGGCGAAATCGGCCTCGAGTTGGATTTCTGGAAGATCGCCATGCGCCCCGGCAAGCCGCTAATATTTGGTTCGATCGGTGACACGCGCCTCCTCGGCCTGCCCGGAAATCCGGTTTCCGCTTTGGTCTGCGCGCTGATATTCCTGCGTCCGGCAATTTACCGCATGCTTGGCCTTGCGGAAGAAGGGGCGGCGGAATTGCCGGCAAAAATCGACGGCGCCTTGGCGGCCAATGACGAACGGCAGGATTATCTCAGGGCAACATTGCGCACGGCGGAAGGCGGCGGGCTTTTGGCTTCGCCGTTTGAACGTCAGGACAGTTCGATGATCTCCCTTTTGGCGCAATCGGAAGCGCTCATCGTGCGTCCGCCCTTCGACCCGCCCGTCGCCGCAGGCGATATGGTCCGGGTAATTCCATTTTCGTCTGACATACATCAAATATAGATGTTGCGGCAGTGTGCCCAAGAATCCGCGATATTTTCTTGACAGTTAAAAAGAACCAAACTAGAACATAATAATTAGTTTCTATTTTGTTCATATTGCGGAGGGCCGGACGTGCTGACCAAAAAACAGCTTGAACTACTGCTCTTCATCGATGAACACCTGAAAAACCATGGCACCGCCCCGTCTTTCGAAGAGATGAAAATAGCAGTAAATCTCAAATCGAAATCCGGCATTCACAGGCTCGTGACGGCGCTCGAAGAGCGCGGTTTC
>PTKB01000005.1 GCA_002937555.1 Alphaproteobacteria bacterium MarineAlpha10_Bin2
CTGAAGACACATATCGTCGGCGTGGTGAGCGAAAACGCGGCGGCCTACGCACTATCCTTTGACGCCGGCGAGCCGGTCAGCACCAACAGCGCCGACACCATCGCCGACGGCATGGCCTGCCGCGTGCCAGTCGCCGAGGCATTAGAGATCATCCACGCCGGGGCCGAGCGTATCGTGCAAGTGAGCGACGAGGAAATCCTCGACGCCATGGCGCATTATCTAACCGACACCCACAACCTCGCCGAGGGCGCCGGCGCCGCCCCGCTCGCCGCTCTTCTCAACGAAAAGGAGCGCATGGCCGGTAAGAAAGTCGGCCTTATTCTCTCCGGCGGCAATGCCGATCCGGATCTTGTCGAACGGGTTTTGCAACGCACTGTAAACTGACCGCTGCATGTCCGGGGCAACGGCAGCAGAATTCACCTCCGATGGCCGACCGGTGCCGGCGGCGCTCATCGGCGACCTCATCGATTCGAGCGAATTGCTGACAAATCCCGATGGGCTACGCGCCAGTTTGCAGGAAAACGGCTATCTCCTGCTGCGCGCCGCGATCGACCCGGATACGGCTTTGGCGGCGCGCCGCGAGGTGTTGGCGCAATTGGCGGCGGTCGGCGAGATCGATATGCCGGGAGAAACCTTCAGCGGCAATAGCCGCCGCCCCACCGGCGCACCTGACGCCGGTGAGTTTCTGCGCGCTGTCTGCGATGGCCCGCAGCTACGCACCGCCACCTCATGCCCAAATCTGCAGTACATCATTTCGACCGTGTTCGGAGAACCGGCGCGCTCCCATGACTATATTTTCCTGCGCGTCGCCATTGCCGGGCGCGGCACCGCCGCTCATTGCGACTATCCGTTCTTCACCCGCGCGACCGAGCGCGTGCTGACCTGCTGGCTCGGCTTGAGCGACCTCTCGGTCGAGCAAGACAGCCTCTATGTCGTCGAAGGCTCGCATCGCTGGAAGGATCACATCTCGGCAATGCGCGGCTTCGATTTGGAGCGCGCCGAGGGCAAACGGCGCGCCACGCTCGCCGACAATATCATTCGGTTCGCGGAGGCGCACAGAGCGCGCTTGCTCACCACGCGCTTCGGCGCCGGCGATATCTTGTTGTTCAGCATGTATTTGATTCACGGCGCTTTCGACAACCGGGCGCCGGGCAAACTGGTCCGGGTATCCTGCGACGTTCGTTGGCAGCCCGCCTCTGAGCCCTTCGATCCGCGCTATATGGCGCCGGACTTAAGCGGCACTTTCGGCGGCGGCTACGGCGAGCTCAACGCGGCCAAGCCGCTAACCGAGGGTTGGCACAAGCGCTAGCCGCCTACCAGCCCCCTGTCTCGAGCCATTTGTCGAGATGATCCATGCGGTCGCAGCCCCAGAATTGCTCGTCGCCATAGATGAAAAACGGCGCGCCGAAGACGCCCTTCTCCAGCGCACCCTCGACTTCGCTGCGAAGCCGCGCCTTGACGTCGGCGTCATGGAGCCCGGCGGTTACGGCCTCTTTGTCGATGCCGAGCGCGACCGCCGTCTCGACCACCACTTCGGCTTCGCCGAGATTGCGGTTGTCGATGAAATAGCCGCGATAGAGGGTCTGCGCCAGTTTCTTGGCCAGCGCCGGGTCATCGTCTACCAACCAGTAATAGGCGCGGCAGGCGGCCAGGCTGTTGACCGGAAAGGGATCGGGGATTTTGAAGGTGATGCCGTAGAGACGGGACGAGCGCATCAGGTCGTGGCGCGAATAGGGTCCCTTGACGGGCTGGGAAACCAACGGGCTGGTGCCGAGCTGCTTAAACACTGCGCCCAATAGATAGGGCCGCCAATTGACCTCACAACTGTGCTTCTCGGCAATGGCGTCGATGCGCTGGGCGCCGAGATAGCCGTAGGGCGAGGAAAAATCGAAATAGAAATCGATGGCTTGTGACATGCCGGGCTCCGCAGTCAATTCAGTATTTCGAAATGGCATTCCTTGGGCACGCAATCGGCCCCGTTGATCGGAATCACGTCCTGCGGACAGCAGGAAAACACGATCACGATATCGCGCTCGGCACGCAGCGTGACGTAATCCCCCGGACTGCTCACCGGCGCCTCGAAACTGACCGAGCCGTCGGCACCGACGGGAATGTTCATCCACATGTTCCAGGGCGACGGCGTCTCGGGCGGCGTCATGCCCATTTCGCCGAGCGCCGCGGCGAGATTGTCGGTGCAGCTGTCGTGATGGCCTTCGCAGCCGAGCTTTTCATAGCGGTAGCGGTCGCAGGCAGCGATCAGAGTGTCGTGAATGCCGGGCGAAGTATCCTCGAGCAGCGTCAGGATGGGCTCGCGCCGGTTGGTGACCATGGTGTCGCCGACATGGGGAAACACGCCGCCGATGGCGACACGGCTATGCTCCATCGACATGAACTCGCTCATGTCGGCGGCAACAAAGGCCCAAGTATCGACCACCTGGGAGCCGTGCGTATTTGTGAGCTTGAGGCTTTGCCCCGCATCCAGCCGCGCCGCCTTGCCGAGGCGCGCCGGAATGGTGACCGGCTCGGCTGCCATCAGTGCACGCGCTCGACGGCGATGGCGGTCGCCTCGCCGCCGCCGATGCAAAGCGCCGCCAGCCCCTTGTCCTCGCCATATTTCTCCATCGCCGCCAACAGGGTGACGATCACGCGAGCGCCTGAAGCGCCGATGGGGTGGCCGAGAGCGCAGGCGCCGCCATGCACATTGACCTTGTCATGCGGTATATCGAGGTCGCGCATCGCCGCCATGGTGACGACGGCAAACGCCTCGTTGATTTCGAACAGGCCGACCTCGTCTTTTTTCCACCCCACTTTCTCTAATAGCTTAGAGATGGCCGGCCCCGGCGCGGTGGTGAACCAGGCCGGTTCATGGGCATGGGTGGCGTGGCCGCGGATGATGCCAAGCGGTGTCAGGCCGCGCTTCTCGGCCTCGGAACGGCGCATCAGCACGAGCGCCGCGGCGCCGTCGGAAATCGAGCTCGAATTGGCCGCCGTCACCGAGCCGTCCTTGGCGAAAGCAGGGCGGAGTTGAGGAATTTTCTCGAGATTAGCCTTGGGCGGCTGCTCATCCTGGCTGATCTCGGTTTCGCTTTTGCGTGTCTTGACGGTTACGGCTGCGACTTCGCTCTCGAACGAGCCGTCGTCGATGGCGGTGCGGGCACGGGTCAGCGAGGTAATGGCGAATTCATCCTGCTGCTCGCGGGTGAACTGATATTTTTGCGCTGTCGCCTCGGCGAACACGCCCATCAGTGTGCCTTTGTCATAGGCGTCTTCCAGCCCGTCCAGGAACATATGATCCTTCACGTCGCCATGGCCCATGCGGTAGCCCTGCCGCGCCCGGTCGAGGAGGTAAGGCGCTTGGCTCATGCTCTCCATGCCGCCCGCCACCATGACGCCGTTGGCGCCGGCGGTAATTAGATCATGCGACAGCATTGCCGCCTTCATGCCCGAGCCGCACATCTTATTGACCGTGGTGCAGCCGACCGATTGCGGAATGCCGGCGCCGATCGAGGCTTGCCGCGCCGGCGCTTGCCCCTGCCCGGCCGAAAGTATATTTCCCATGATGACCTCGTCGACATCATCGCCGTCGAGCCCAGCGCGCGCCAACGCAGCACGGATCGCGACCGCGCCCAGTTCCGACGCAGTGACATTCTGCAAATCGCCCTGAAACCCGCCCAAGGGCGTGCGCGCCATGCCGACAATAACGATGGGATCGTCACTCATGCTCTATTCCTCTCTAATTCCGAACGCCTACCGATCAATTTGGGATTATTCTATTATGCTGCAAGTGCGAAATCCACACGACAAAAAATGTGCAAATGCAATATTCTAAATAAACTATATACTTATAAATAGTTACAGAGTGTCGTTAAACAGTTCTCTGCCTATCAACATGCGTCTAATTTCGCTGGTGCCGGCGCCGATTTCATAAAGTTTGGCATCGCGCAGCAGCCGGCCGGTGGGCGATTCGTTGATATAGCCCATACCGCCCAGTGCCTGAATCGCTTCGAGCGCCATCCAGGTCGCCTTTTCGCCTGCGTAGAGAATGGCGCCGGCGGCGTCCTTGCGGCTGGTTTCGCCGCGGTCGCAGGCTTGCGCCACGGTGTACACGTAAGACCGTGCCGCGTTCATGGTGGTGTACATATCGGCAAGTTTGCCCTGCATGAGTTGGAACTCGCCGATCGGCTTACCGAATTGCTTGCGCTCATGAACATAAGGCAGCACCACATCCATACAGGCCTGCATGATGCCGAGCGGCCCCGCCGCGAGAACGGCGCGCTCATAGTCGAGGCCGCTCATTAAGACATTCACGCCTTTGTTCAACCCGCCGAGGATATTTTCCTCTGGCACTTCGCAATCCTCGAACACCAATTCGCAGGTGTTGGAGCCGCGCATGCCGAGTTTGTCGAGCTTTTGCGCCGTCGAAAAGCCAGCCATGCCCTTCTCGATCAGAAACGCCGTGATGCCGCGGCTGCCCGCTTCCGGGTCGGTCTTGGCGTAGACCACCAGCACTTCGGAATCCGGGCCGTTGGTGATCCACATCTTGCTGCCGTTCAGCACATAGCGTCCGTCCTTCTTTTCCGCCCGCGTGGTCATGCCGATGACATCGGAACCCGCGCCCGGCTCGCTCATGGCGAGCGCGCCGACATTCTCGCCGGAGATCAGCTTGGGCAGATATTTCTGCTTTTGCGCATCATTGCCGTTGCGCCGAATTTGATTGACGCAGAGATTGGAGTGCGCGCCGTAGCTCAGTCCCACCGAAGCCGAGGCGCGGCTGATCTCCTCCATGGCGACGGCATGTTCGAGATAGCCAAGCCCGGAGCCGCCAAGCTCCTCTTCCACCGTGATGCCCAGTAAGCCCAATTCGCCGAGACGCGGCCAAAGATCGCGCGGAAACTCGTTGCTGCGGTCGATTTCCTCGGCGCGCGGCGCAATTTCCGTGGCGGAGAAGCTCTCCACAGTGTCGCGGATCATGTCAGCGGTCTCGCCGAGGCCGAAATTGAGGCCGGGCCACCGGTTGGGAATCATACTCACCATTATCTACCTCTCTCTAGAGACGCCAGGATATTAGAGCAAAAACATGCCGGCCAAGCCAAGAAAGGCGAGGAAGCCGATCACGTCGGTCACGGTGGTCAACAGCACGCCCGCCGCCGTCGCCGGATCGATGCGCAGGCGCCACAGCACGACCGGAATGATCAGGCCGAAACTGCCGGCCACCAGCATGTTGATGATCATCGCCCCGCCGACGACATAGCCGAGCGCCGGATCTTCATACCAGGCGGCGGCGACACCGCCGGTGAGGACAGCGAATACCACGCCGTTCAACAGGCCAACGATGGTTTCCTTGCCGAGCACGCGACGGATCGTGCCGACGGTCAAATCCTTGGTGGCGATGGCGCGCACCGCGACCGTGAGCGTCTGCGTCCCGGCATTGCCGCCCATCGAGGCGACGATGGGCATAAGCACGGCGAGCGCCACCATCTGCTCGATCGTGCCTTCGAACTGATAGATCACGAATGAGGCGAGAATGGCGGTGCCAAGATTGACCAGCAGCCAGACGAAGCGGCCACCGGCGGTTTGCAGGGCGGCGCGGTAAATATCCGCTTCCGGCACACCGCTCAGCCGGAAGATGTCTTCCTCCGCCTCCTCGCGCGCCACGTCCAACACGTCGTCGACCGTAATTACGCCGATCAAACGGCCGCTGGCGCCGACCACCGGCGCCGAGATCAAATCATACTGATCGAACACGAAGCCGACTTCCTCCTGGTCGGTATCGGCCGGAATGACGTGCAGCTCCTCCTGCATAATATCGCGCAGGCGAATGGGGCGGCGGGTGCGCAGCAGACTGTTGAGCGGCACCGTGCCGATCGGCTCCTGGCGCGGATTGACGACGAATATTTCGTAGAAATCATGCGGCAGGTCGTCGCTTTCGCGCATGAAGTCGATGGTCTGGCCGACCGTCCAGAACGCCGGCAGGCTGATGAATTCGCGCTGCATCAGCCGCCCGGCGGTGTTTTCCGGATAGTTCAGGCTTTCCGCAACGCCGTGGCGGTCCGCCGCGTCCGGCAACGCATCGAGGATTTCGCGCTGCTGCGGCGGGTCGAGGTCTTCGATGACGGCAACCGCATCGTCGGTATCGAGATCGGAAATGGCGGCAGCCACGTCGCGCGTGTCTAACTGGCGGATGATCGCCTCGCGCACATCGTCCTCAATGAACGCAAGCACTTCGCCGCCGACCAGACTGCCCGCCAGGGCGACGAGGTGACGGCGTTCCTCGCCGCGCAAGCGCTCGATCAAATCGGCAAGATCGGCGGCGTGCAATGGCGCGATCAATTCGCGCAGGCGGGTTTCATCGTCGCGATCGAGCGCGTCGCGCACCGCCCGCAACAGGGCCGGCGTCAGACCGTAGAGACCACCCTCATCGCTGCCGGCTTCGGGGAGCGCCTCCCGTTTGGGCGCCCCGCTGGTCATGGAAAATCAGCCCGCCTGGGCGTCGAGCGCCCGGGCAATATTATGTTCGATAGAGCGGGTCTGCGCTTCGACGACGGCGACGGCAGTCATGTTAAGGACGCCGCGCACTGTCGCCGAGCCGTGCAGCACATGCGCCGGTGCCGACAGGCCGAGCAATAACGGCCCGACGGAGATGCCGTTCGACAGCGTTTTGACCAGATTATAGGCGATATTGGCCGAAGTCAGATCGGGCATGATCAGGGTGTTGGCCTGGCCGCTCAGGCGCGAATTCGGGAACATTTCGTTGCGCACGTCTTCATTGAGCGCCGTATCGCCATGCATCTCGCCTTCGACTTCGAGCGCCGGCGCGCGTTCATGCAGTATTTGGAGCGCTTTCCGCATTTTCACAGAGAGCGCGAAATCATTGCTGCCGAAATTGGACGAAGACAACAGCGCCATTTTCGGCTCCAGACCGAAGCGTTTCACCTGCTCCGCCGCCAACACTGAGGATTGATAGATTTCCTCCGGCGTCGGGTCCTCGGTGACATGGGTGTCGGTAATGAAATAGACGCCTTTGTCGAGGATCAGCACCTGCATGGCCGCGGCGGCGATAACGCCCGGCTGCAGCGGGATCACGTCCAACACATGCAACAGTTCGGGACGGTAGAGACTGACCGGCCCGGCGATCATGGCGTCGGCATCGCCGAGGCGCACCATCATCGCGGCGATCACCGTGATTTGCGATCTGAGCGTCATGCGCGCGGTTTTCGGCGAAGCGCCGGCACGGCCCATCAAATCGTGATAGGAGCGCGCATAATGGTCGTACTTGTCGTAATTGGCCGGATCGACGATCGTCACGTCGTCATCGATCCGCAAGCGCAGCGACAACTGATCGATCTTTTCTTGAATGCGGAACGGCCGGCCGATCAAGAGTGGCTTGCCGATTCCCTCATCGACGACTTGCTGCGCCGCACGCAGTATTCGATCATCTTCGCCATTGGCATAGACGATGCGCTTGGGATCGCGCTTCGCCTGCTCGAACACGCTCTTCATGAAATAGCCGGTGCGGTAGACCAGACCGGAAAGCTTATCCGCGTATGCGCTTAAGCTCTCGATCGGGCGCGTGGCCACGCCGCTCTTGATCGCCGCTTCGGCGACGGCGACCGGAACGATGCTGATCAGGCGCGGATCGAACGGTTTCGGAATGATGTAATCGCGGCCGAATTTGAGCGAATGGTCGCCATAAGCGTTGGCGACGATATCGCTCGATTCCGCCTTGGTGATATCGGCGATGGCGCGCACGCAAGCGAGCTTCATGTCCATGTTGATTTCCGTGGCACCACAATCGAGGGCGCCGCGGAAGATGAACGGAAAACACAACACATTATTGACCTGGTTGGGATAATCCGAGCGCCCGGTGGCGATAATGGCGTCCGGGCGCACCGCCTGGGCGTCCTCCGGCATGATCTCCGGGGTTGGATTGGCAAGCGCCAGGATGATCGGATCGCGCGCCATCACCTTCACCATTTCGGCGCTAAGCGTGCCCGGCCCCGAGAGGCCGAGAAACACATCGGCATTTTCCATCACCTCGGCAATGTTGCGCGCCTCCGTGTCGACGGCGAAGCGAGATTTTTCCGGATTGAGGTCGTTGCGGCCGCTATGAATGACGCCCTTGCTGTCACAGACGCGGATATGTTCCTGCGCGACGCCTAGGCCGATCAGGAGATCGAGGCAGGCGACGGCCGCCGCACCGCCGCCCGAACAGACGAGGCGAATATCCGCCGGATTCTTGTTGACGATGCGCAGGCCGTTCAAAGTCGCGGCCGCGACGCAGATCGCGGTGCCGTGCTGATCGTCGTGGAACACCGGTATGTTCAGGCGTTCCTTCAGCTTGCGCTCGATCTCGAAACATTCCGGCGCCTTGATGTCTTCCAAATTAATCGCGCCGAAAGTCGGCTCCAAACGTACCACCGTGTCGACGAAATCGTCGATATCCGTTTCGTTCATTTCGATATCGAACACGTCGATATTGGCGAACTTTTTGAAGAGGACCGCTTTGCCTTCCATTACCGGCTTGGCCGCGAGCGCACCGATCGAGCCGAGGCCAAGCACCGCCGTCCCATTGGTGATGACGGCCACGAGATTGCCGCGCGCGGTATATTCGTAAGCCGCCGCCGCATCCTCGGCGATTTCTTCACAGGCATAGGCCACGCCCGGCGAATAGGCGAGCGCCAGGTCGCGCTGGTTGGCGAGCGGCTTGGTCGCTTGAATCTCGAGCTTGCCGGGTTTCGGCGAGCGGTGAAACGCCAGCGCAGCTTCTTTCAGATCCTGCGACATCACACACCTTCAGAGCTTGCTGTGAATACGCAGTATATCTAAGCCTGCGCAACTTGCACCCGTGAAGCGCAGGGAAAAGGAGCGCTAGATCGAATCCTTCGCAGCGGCGCGAACTTGTTTGGCGATATTGGGCGCTACCGTGCGATCGAGCGGGTGCGGTAGAATCATTTCTGTGCTCGGCTCTTCGACGTCAGCCGCGAGCGCCGCAGCTGCGGCGATTTTCATCTCGCCATTGATAACCGGCGCGCCGGCATCCAGGGCGCCTCGGAAGATGCCCGGGAACACCAGCACATTGTTTACCTGATTGGGGAAGTCGCTGCGTCCGGTGCCGATCACCGCTGCGCCGCCTTTCTTCGCCTCATCCGGCATGATTTCCGGCGTCGGGTTGGCCATGGCAAGAATGATGGAATCCTTGGCCATGGTTCTCACGGCGTCCGCGTCGATAACATTGCCGCGCGAGACGCCGATAAATGCGTCCGCACCCTTGACCACGTCCTTCAGTGTACCGGAGCGATTGCCGCTGTTGGTGTATTCGAGCATGCCCTGTTTGGAAGGGTTGAGATCGTCACGATCCTGGCTGATGGCGCCCTTGGAGTCACAGATGATGACATCCGCCACCGGCGGAATATCGCTGGCCGGAACACCGACGCCACGGATGAGCTTGGCGATCGCCGAGCCTGCCGCGCCGGCGCCGTTGATCACCACCTGAAGGTCGGAAAGTTTTCTACCCGTGACTTTGGCCGAATTGATCAAGGCCGCCAACAAAACGATGGCGGTGCCATGCTGATCGTCATGAAAGACGGGAATGCCGAGATCCTGCAAGGCGTCTTCAATCTCGAAACAGCGCGGCGCCGAGATATCCTCGAGATTTATGCCGCCGAATCCCGGCTCGATCAGCCGGCACGTCTCGATGATCTTTGCCGGGTCCTTGGTGTTGAGGCAAATCGGCCAGGCATCGATCTTGGCAAATTCGCGGAACAGGAGCGCTTTCCCTTCCATCACCGGAAGCGCCGCCCTGGGGCCGATATCGCCGAGGCCAAGCACCGCCGAGCCGTCGCTGACCACCGCCACCGCGTTGCCTTTGATGGTGAGCTTGCGCGCCTGCTCGGGATCCGCCGCGATAACCTCGCAAGGCCGCGCAACGCCCGGTGTATAAGCCAGCGAGAGGTCTTCGCGGCTGCCGATGGGGAGCTTGTTGTGGACGCTTATCTTTCCGCGTAGCTGTTCGTGCAAAATGAGCGAGCGTTCGAAATAGTCGGACATGATTGGATCTCCCCTGCGGAATGAAGCTGTCGATTTGGCAATAGTGCCAGATAGCTCGCTGCATTACAGTCCCAATTCGTTAGATGAGGATTTGCCTTGCCAGAAACCGTCGAATGGAAAACCAGTCCGGCGCCGGTCGCCTACGAAGACGCCGTCAGCGAAATGGAGGTGCGGGTGGCGCAAATCCGTGCCGCGAGCGCGACCGAATTGGTCTGGCTGCTCGAACACCCGCCGATCTACACCGCCGGCGCCAGTGCTAAGGAAGGCGATCTGCTGGACTCGGAGGTGTTTCCGGTGCACCGAACCGGGCGCGGCGGGCAATACACCTATCACGGCCCGGGCCAGCGGGTCGCCTATACCATGCTCGATCTACAGCGCCGCGGCGCCGATTTGCATCGCTTCGTGCGCAACCTCGAGCAATGGCTGATCGACAGCCTGGGCGAATTTGGCGTTACCGGAGAACGGCGCGCGGGCCGGGTCGGCGTGTGGGTCTCGCTCGGCGGCGAAAAGGAGGCGAAGATCGCGGCGCTCGGCATCCGCGTGCGCCGCTGGGTAACGTTTCACGGCGTCTCGCTCAATGTTGCGCCCGACCTCAGCCATTATGACGGCATCGTCGCTTGCGGCGTGCCCGAGCACGGCGTCACCTCGCTCGAGGCGCTTGGCGTGCAGGTCGATATGAGCGAGGTCGATGCGGTTCTGAAGGAAAAATTCAACGCCCTATTCGGCGCCTGATCTAGGCCGTCGGGCGCTGTTCGAAGCCCCTCTGTTCCGGTACGTCCACCATTTCCGCTTCGACGGAATGAACATTCGCCGCCGGCGGCCCTTGCTTGCAAGCGTCTATCATCTCGCGAACCGATAAGGCGGGGCCGGCGAACAGCGCCTCGACACTGCCGTCCCGGCAATTGCGCACCCATCCCCGCACGCCGCGCTGCACCGCCTCGTCCGAAGTCCAGCCGCGATACCACACACCCTGGACTCGGCCGGTAATGCGTACCAAGCAGGCGATATCGCCGTCTTCGGGAACGACCGGCATCCTACTCAGGCAAATTCCATAATCACCTGATCGACGCTTAATGAGTCTCCCTGAGCAACCTTGATATGGGCGACCACACCGTCGCGCTCGGCGCGCAGGACATTCTCCATCTTCATCGCATCGACCACCGCAAGCGCCTGCCCGGCGCGCACTTCATCGCCCTCATTGACGGCGAGCGACACCATCAGGCCCGGCATCGGCGACAGCAGAAAGCGCGACAGATCAACCGGCTCCCTCTTCGGCATACGTGCCGCAAGTTCCGCCGCACGCGGGCTGCGCACCGTCAACTCCGCTTCCCCGCCGCGCCACGCCAGGCGCAACCGTGTGCCCAATCGCGCCACCTGAACGGTTACGGCGGCGCCATCAAGCGTGCCGTGAAGAAGCGTGTCTCCGGGCCGCCAATCGCTCTCAAAAACGATTTCCCGGCCGTTCCACGCGATGGTGATAGCGCTGCCGGATGGCGACAGGGTCACGGCGCAGTCGGCCGCATCCACGGAAACGACGAATTGACGCGGCCCGGTAATTCCCGCCCGGCGTACGCTCAGGCGGTATTCGATTGCCGCGGCGATCGGCACCAGCACCGCCAGTTCGGCGTCGCCGGCGGAGGCTGAGAATCCGTCCGGATATTCTTCTTCGATGAAAGCCGTGCTGAGCCGTCCCTCAGCAAAACGGGGATGGCCCATGATGGCGGAGAGAAACGTTAGATTATGGGATATGCCATGCACCTCATAGCTATCGAGAGCGTCCAGCATGGCGGCGATGGCGCCAGCCCGGTCGGCGCCATGGCTGATCAATTTGGCGATCATCGGATCGTAATACATTGAGATTTCTCCGCCCTCGAACACACCGCTATCGATGCGCACGGAGGCACTCGGCGCCGGCTCGCGGTAGCGCACCAGCCGTCCGATCGACGGCATAAAGCCGCGCGCCGGGTCCTCGGCATAGAGGCGGCACTCCATCGCCCAGCCCCGTGGTTTGATGTCGCCCTGCGCCATGCCGAGTTTTTCGCCGGCGGCGATTCTTATTTGCTGCTCTACCAGGTCGATCCCAGTGACATATTCGGTCACCGGATGCTCGACCTGGAGACGGGTGTTCATCTCGAGAAAATAGAAATTGCGCTCTTGATCGGCGACGAACTCAACCGTGCCGACGGAAGTATAGCCAACCGCCCGCGCCAAAGCGCAAGCCTGCGCGCCCATCGAAGCGCGGGTCGCTTCGTCGAGCAACGGGCTCGGCGCCTCTTCGATGATTTTCTGGTGGCGGCGCTGGATCGAGCATTCGCGCTCGCCGAGGTGGACCATATTGCCATGGCCGTCGGCGAGAATCTGAATTTCGATATGGCGCGGTTCTTCGATAAATTTCTCGATAAAAACGCGCCCATCGCCGAACGCTTGGCTCGCCTCGTGGATGGCCGAAGCAATACAGTCAGAGAGCATCTCCGGCGATGCCGCGACACGCATGCCCTTGCCGCCGCCTCCCGCCGCCGCCTTGATCATCACCGGGTAGCCGATCTTCTCGGCGATGGCGTCCGCCGCGTCTCCGGCCTCGATGGCTTCCGTGTGCCCGGGGATGATGTTGACGCCTGCCTTCTCGGCCAATTTCTTCGCCGCGATCTTATCGCCCATGGCGGCAATGGCGGCTGCCAGCGGGCCGATAAAGGCGATGCCTTCCTCCGCTAGGCGCTCGGCGAAGGCCGGATTTTCAGATAGAAAACCATAGCCCGGATGCACCGCATCGGCACCGCTCCGCTTGGCCGCGTCGACAATCGTCTCGATCTTCAAATAGCTGTCGCGCGCCGGCGGCGGGCCGATCGGAATGGCTTCATCCGCCGCGCGCATATGCAAGGCGCCATGGTCGGCTTCGGAATAGACCGCGACGGTGCCGATCCCCATCGCCCGCGCAGAGCGCATAATGCGGCAGGCGATTTCGCCCCGGTTGGCGATCAGGATTTTTTTGAACATAGGCGTAACGCAATTCTCTTGGCGGTTAGAGCGGAATGTTGCCGTGTTTCTTCCACGGGTTTTCGAGTTTCTTGTTGCGCAGCATGGCGAAGGCGCGGCCCAAACGCCGGCGCGTGTTGTGCGGCATGATAATGTCGTCGATATAGCCGCGATGGGCGGCGATGAACGGATTGGCGAACTTGTCGCGGTACTCCTCGGTTTTTTGCTCCACCGCTTCGGGATCGTCGAGCGCACCGCGGAAGATGATTTCCACCGCGCCCTTGGAGCCCATCACTGCGATCTCGGCCGTCGGCCAGGCATAGTTGACGTCGCCCCGGAGATGCTTAGAGCTCATCACGTCGTAAGCGCCGCCATAGGCCTTGCGCGTGATCAGCGTGACCTTGGGTACGGTCGCTTCGGCATAGGCATAAAGCAGTTTCGAGCCATGGGTGATGATGCCGTTATGCTCCTGATCGGTGCCCGGCAGGAACCCCGGCACATCGACCAGCGTGAGCAGCGGAATGTTGAAACAATCGCAAAAGCGGACAAAGCGCCCGGCCTTGCGCGACGACGCGATATCGAGACAGCCGGCCAGCACCATCGGCTGATTGGCGACGATGCCGATGGTGGCGCCGTCCATACGGGCGAAGCCAGTGATGATGTTCTGCGCGTGATTGGGCTTGGTTTCGTAGAAATCGCCTTCGTCGACGACCTTGCCGATCAGCTCCTTCATGTCATAGGGCTTCTGCGGATCGGCCGGGACCAGCGTGTCGAGCGACGGCTCGGGCCGGTCGAGCGGATCCTCGGTCGGCCAGATCGGCGCCTGCTCGCGATTCGAGGCGGGGAAGAAATCGATAAAGCGGCGCACTTCGGCGAGCGCTTCGACATCGTCGCCAAAGGCACGGTCGGCCACGCCGGAGGTCGCGGTATGGGTGCTGGCACCACCCAATTCCTCAAGGCTGACTTGTTCATGGGTGACTGTTTTCACCACATCGGGGCCGGTGACGAACATGTAAGAGCTGTTCTCGACCATGAAAATAAAATCGGTCATCGCCGGCGAGTAAACCGCACCGCCGGCGCACGGCCCCATGACCACCGAGATTTGCGGCACCACGCCGGATGCCAGCACATTGCGCTGAAATACTTCCGCGTAACCGCCGAGCGAGGCGACGCCCTCATGGATGCGTGCGCCGCCGGAATCGTTCAAGCCGATCACCGGCGCGCCGACCTTCATCGCCTGATCCATGATCTTGCATATTTTCTCGGCATGGGCCTCGCTGAGCGAGCCGCCGAAAACGGTAAAATCCTGGCTGAACACGAACACAAGCCGCCCGTTCACGGTGCCATGGCCGGTCACCACGCCATCGCCGGGAACGGTGTTCTTCTCCATGCCGAAATCGCTGCAGCGATGTTCGACGAACATGTCATATTCCTCGAACGAGTCTTTATCGAGCAGCAACTCCAGCCGTTCACGCGCGGTCAGCTTGCCTTTCTTGTGCTGCGCCGCGATGCGTTTCTCGCCGCCGCCCTGGCGCGCCGCCGCCCGCTTTTCCTCTAACTGCCGAATGATATCCTGCATTCAAGTCCCCTACCGCTCGCCGACTCACTAGCGTGACAATGCCAGAAATTTACCCGCAGCGGAAATTTCCCGTCTCAGCCCTTCCAAACGCTCAGAGAGTTCCTCGTCCTCGCCCCAGCGTTCGAGTTGCCAACGCTCATCGATATGAGAGACGGCCCAGGCTTGTTCCGCGGTGATTTTCCGTTCCAACAGCGCCAACGCAACGATGAGCGAGCCGCTTGCCGCCGTCGCCACATGCAAACCTGTCAAGGTGAGGTCGTTTTCGGCGTCGACGGCCGCGCTGAGGAGCGCCAATGAAGCCTCATCCTGGGCGATCGCCGTCAGCCCTGTGGTTGTGTTCAGTGCAGCGCCATAATGCGATTCGGCCCAGTCGAGAAGCGGCTGCCAGCTGTCGGCCTGGCGCCGCGCCAACTCCTGCGGTTGCTGGGCGCGATAGCAGAGAAGATCGGTCTCGGCAAATTTGACCGTCTCGCCGACCACCTCCGCGCGCTGCGGAATAACGCGGTCGAGCGCCGTGCAAAGAAAGCGCATCATCGGCATGCTTTCATGGCGAATATCGTCTTCCTGCGCACGCCACTCGGAAGCGACCGCTTCGGCCAGCTTTTCAGAGGCGATCAGCAGGGCCTTCTTGGCCGGCGTTTTGACGGCGCGGCCATCGAGCGCCACCGTAAAGCCGCCTTCCACCTCTTCCACCGAAGCGTTCTTGTAGAAGCGCTTCTTCATTCCGCTAATCGAAGATGCCAAGAACGTTGTCCAGAAAATCCGCGTCCGCAGGCCCTGTGGCGCGGGCCTCATCGGCATGCCGCGGGCTTTCCACCGGCTGCTCGAGCGCCGTGAGCCAGGGGTTTTCGTCGCCGGTGCCGGTGCTAACCAACGGAATCAATATGCCGAACGGCCCCAGTAGCACGGTTCCTAAAACGGCACCGGCGAGGCCGAGAAGCGCTTCTTCTTTCTTGAGGTTATAGCTGAGATCGGTGAACAGGCCGTCGATGACGACCGGAATTGCCAGACTCAACAAGGACGGATCCTTCGGGCGCGGCACAACGGTGAGATCGGCGAGCTCGCGGCCAAGGTCAATCTGCCCCTTGCCCGCCGTCGTGGTGAGCGCGGTATCGAACAAGAGAGCGGTGTTGGTGGCGATGCCGTCCTTGACGTCGAAGCGGGCGACGAAACAGTTGAGCCGCGCGGCGTCGCCGGCTTCACCGCCCGGCACGATAAAGCGCAACAAATCGGCGGCGATGAGATCGACATAAGCGTTGGGAATGGTGCCGGCACCGATCATCATATCGATCCGCCCGTCAAGGCTGGCGGCAATTTCATGCGCCGTGCGGCCTTGCCCGGCGAAGGAAATATCGAGATCGAGCGATCCCTCCAGGATTTCTCTGAGATCGAACAGGGGCTTTACCGCGGACAGCTGCACATCCGTTAAATTCAATTCGAACTGCAATTCCGGGCGCGCCGAGCGGCTCTGAAGTTCCATCCGCGCCGCCACATCGCCGCCGCCGAGGCCGGCATGCAGGGGTTCGACGCGCAACACACCCTGCTCCATTTCAAGACCGATTTCGGCGTCTCGCAACGACAGGCCGCGATAGCGCAATTCGGAAACTTTAATAGACACTTGCGCATCCGCTTCATCGAGCACGGCGAAATCCAGCGGATCATCCGGGAAAACACGTTGCGGCGCAGCATCGCCGGCCGGCGCGCCCGCTTCGCCTTCGGCAACAGTATCCGTGCCGGCGGCCGGCGCCGCGCTTTCATTTTTCGCCAGCAGCGCATCGAGATCGAGCAGCGCCGACGTCAAATCGGCCGTCAGCCGCGGCCGCTCGCCGGAGGTAAACTCGAGCCTGCCGGTCAGATCGCTCTCCGCGATACGCGCTTTGAAGTTCTCTAAAATATATTTGTCGTCATCGCCGCCACGCAGATCGGCCTGAACGGCATAGGGACCGATCGCCGGAAATGATCCGGCGATGACGTTGAGATCGGACAGCTTCTCACCTTCGATACGGATGTGCAGCGCCACCTCCTCGAAATCGTCCAAATCGCCGACCGTTCCGGTCAACTCAGTCTTTGCGCCGAAAATCTCGACAATGATCGACACCGGAACATCTTCGTCGCCGGCGCCGATGGTTCCCGCTGCATCGATGGGGCTGTTGTTCCACACCCCTTCCAGGGCGAAATTGCCGCCGCCGGCCTCACTGGCGCCCGCTTCCGCGTTCGCGATCATCACCACATGACGCTCGCCGGTCTGGCCATCGCGATAACCACCAACGCGTTCCTAACCTGGAGATCTTCGATGACCGGCAATTCTCCGCCTCCACCGTCCCCATCACCTTCCGCTTTCTTCTCGCCGAACACCCAGTTGCCAACGCCGTCTTCATTGGTTTCGACCAGCAGGTCCATATCCTCAAGAATGAGGCGTTCGACTTCTATGTCGCCGCCAAGCATGGGGAACAGCGCGACCTTGGCCTCGACATGGCCGAGCTTCAGCATTTCGGGACGGGTGCCCCAGGCGGCGTTCTCGAACGTCACATTGTCCGCCGTGATCGACGGGCTGAATGAAATCGAAAGATCGAAATTGCCGGCAATGATCAGTTCTCGCCCGGTTCTCTCGCTAACTTTTCGGGCCAGAAAGTCCTTGAACTTGTTGACGTCCTGAACGCTCAGCAGCACCACGCCGACGACCACGACCAAGATGATCAACCCGACGAGTCCCAAAACAAAATGCCACCAACGCATCGCTTACGATTTCTCCCGACGCCGTTCCAGAACAGACGGCAGTTCATTGAGTTGATCCAGTATGACAAGGGCTCCGGCGGCTTTGAGTTCGGCCGTATCGTGATAGCCCCAGGCGACGCCGAACGCGCCGGCGCCTGCATTCACTGCCATTTCCATATCGAAGACCGTATCGCCGATCAACACGGTTTCGCTTTTCTCCGTGCCGGTTTCCGACATTGCCAACTCCAACATGCCGGGATGCGGTTTGCCCGGCGCATCATCGGCAGTTTGCAGGGTAACAAAATGCTTGGCCAGACCGTGCGTCTCCAAGGTCGCCGACAGGCCGCGCCGAGACTTACCGGTGGCAATGCCGAGCACATACCCGCTCTCTTCCAACTGCGTGAGCGTTTCGACGACATCGGCAAACAACGGTTCGTGCAGGTTCGGGCTGGCGCGCAATTCAACAAAGCATTCTTTATAGGCCGCCACCAGACTGTCGATTTCGCCGTCAACCGCATCGCCGTGCAAGCGCCCGATAGCTTCCGGAAGCGACAGGCCGACGATGTGTTTTACCGCTTGCGGAGTCGGTGGCGGCAGGCCACACGCGCGAAATGCGGCCTGCATGGAATCGATGATGACAAATTGGCTATCGACCAAAGTGCCGTCGCAATCGAACATGATGAGACGGGTCATATTTCAAGCGCGGCAAAGGGATCGCCGTCCGTCTCCGTATCGAACCCCAAATGCCGCCAGGATTGCTTCATATGCGGCGGCAACGGTGCCACCAGATCGAGCCGCGCCCGGCGCGCGCCGGCGCCGCCCGGATGTGGCAGGCTCAGCGAACGGGCGTGAAGGTGCAGCCCGGCGCCGAACCCCTCCGTCTCCACCGGCTCGGAATCGGCGGCGTATTTTCTATCGCCGAGGATCGGGCAATTGAGGATTTCCGCGCAGTGTACGCGCAATTGATGGGTGCGCCCGGTACGCGGCAGCAGGGCCAGCCAGACCATGCGGCTCCCGGCGGACTCGACGCTGGCGTAATAGGTCGTGGCCTCGGCGCCATCCGCCGTGGGAACGACGCGCTCGGCGCCACTCGATGCGGCTTTCTTGGCGATCGCCGCGTCGATGCGGCCCTGCTCGAGTTCGGGCCGTCCGACCGTCAGCGCCCAATAAATCTTGCGCAGATCCTGATCGCGGAACCATTTGGTGAGGCGCCGCGCCGAGGCGGCATTTCGCGCCAGCAACAGCACGCCGCTGGTATCCTTGTCGAGCCGATGTACCAGGCGCGGGCGCTCCTTGGCGCCGAAGCGCAGGCCGTCGAGCAATCCGTCCACATGGCGCGTCACGCCCGAGCCGCCCTGAACGGCGAGGCCGGATGGCTTGTTGATCGCCAGCATATCACCGTCGCGGTAGAGCACCCATTCCCGCGCCGTCGCCAAATCCGCCTCGCTCGGCGCCGCCGCGGTAGTTTTACTTCGTGCCGGCGGCGCCGTTTCAGCCGCTAATGGCGGCACCCGCACTTCGTTGCCGGCGGCGAGACGCAAACCGGCCTTAGCGCGCCGCCCGTCGACGCGGATTTGGCCGGTGCGCAGCAGCTTCTCAAGCCGGCCATGGCTGAGCCCCGGATAGCGGTTGCGAAACCAGCGGTCGAGCCTGATATCGGCGTCGCCGGCATCGACCAAAAGAGTCTTTACGCCGCTCACGTCAGGATCAGCCGCAACAGGCGAAGGCCGGCGAAAAACGCGCCGAGGGAAATCGCGACCGAAACCAGAATATAGAGAAATGCCCGTCCAATCTCGCCGCGCTCAAGCAACAGATAAGTATCGGAGGAAAAGGCGGAGAAGGTCGTGAAGGAGCCGAGCACGCCGACGAATATCAAGGCGCGAATCTCGGCGCTCGGCACCAAGGCCACGGCGAAACTCTCGACCAGGGCGCCGAAGACGAAAGAGCCCAGCACGTTGACCGCCACCGTGCCATAGGGAAACCCGGCGCCCAGGAACGACGCGAACCAGCGCTCGGCAATATCGGTAAAGTAATAACGGCCGAGCGAGCCGACAGCGCCGCCGAACGCAATGGCGAGGACGATCTTCATGTCGCCCCTCCGCCTTGCTCGCCGCCCTCGCCGTGGCGCAGCTTGTTCCAATAATCGAGGCGCTTTCGGATCTCGCGCTCGAAGCCGCGCGCTGCCGGGCGGTAGAATTCCTGGCGCGCCATATCGTCGGGGAAGTAATTCTGTCCGGAAAACGCTTCTTCCGTTTCGTGATCGTAGACATAGCCGTCGCTATAGCCCAAATCCTTCATCAGCCGCGTCGGCGCATTGAGGATGTGCTTGGGCGGCATGGCCGAGGCGCTGTCCCGCGCCGTGCGCATGGCTGCGCTTAGGGCCTTATAGGCGGCGTTGGATTTCGGCGCCGTCGCGAGATAGAGCACCGCCTGGGCAAGCGCCAACTCGCCCTCGGGCGAGCCCAGGCGCTCATAGGCCTGCCATGCCGCCATGGTCTGCGGCAGCGCGTCAGGTTCGGCGAGGCCAATATCTTCCGAGGCGAAGCGCACCAGCCGGCGGGCGATATAGTTGGGGTCTTCGCCGCCTGCCAGCATCCGTGCCAGCCAATAGAGCGCGGCGTCGGCGTCCGAGCCGCGCAGCGATTTGTGCAGGGCGCTGATCAAATTGTAATGGCTCTCCTGGGCCTTGTCGTAAAGCGGCGCGCGGCGCTGGACAGCATCGGCGAGCTGTTTGTTGTCCATTTCCTCTCGTATACCCGAGGCAAAAAGCTCTTCGATCATATTGAGGAGATATCGGCCGTCGCCGTCCGCCATGGCGCGGAGCGCCACGCGCGCCTGATCGTCGAGCGGCAACGCCCTCTCTTCCGCCGCTTCGGCGCGGTGCATCAATTCGGCCAAGGCAGGATCGTCGAGACGGTGCAGAACCAGCACCTGGCAGCGCGACAGCAGCGCGCCGATCAACTCGAACGACGGGTTCTCCGTTGTCGCACCGACCAAAGTCACCGTGCCGTCTTCAACGACAGGCAAAAAGGCATCCTGTTGGGCGCGGTTGAAGCGGTGGATTTCGTCGACGAACAACATGGTGCCGTGCCCGGACTGGCGGCGTTGGCGCGCGCGATCGAAAATTTTGCGCAAATCTGCAACGCCGGAAAACACCGCGCTCAACGGTTCGAACTCCAGATCCGAATGGCTCGCCAACAGCCGCGCGATGGTGGTTTTCCCGCAGCCGGGCGGCCCCCACAGAATATGCGAAGCAAGCCGTCCCGCGGCGACCATGCGCCCGATCACGCCTTCAGCACCCAACAGGTGATCCTGGCCGACCACCTGATCCAATTGACCAGGGCGCATGCGCTCCGCCAGGGGACGCGGGGCATCTTTTTCGAATAAGGAAGGGGCGGCTTGTTTTGCCATCGCCGTCATTTTACTGCCGAACAACGGCAAAGGGCAGCCCCAAAGGAGCCGCCCTGTTCATCTGCGGGCCGTAGAAAAGCGCCGTTCAGGCCGAAACTTCTTCCTCGAGAGGCTCATCCAGGCTCATGTCTGGCCCGGAATCGAGACCCTTGGCGTCTTCGTCGCGATCGACCAGTTCGATATAGGCCATCGGCGCCGAATCGCCGTAGCGGAAGCCGGCCTTCAGCACGCGGGTGTAGCCACCTGCTCGGTCTTCATAGCGCTCGGCCAAACCGTCGAAAAGTTTGCGCACGATCGCTTCGTCCTGCAGAAAACTCAGTGCCTGACGCCGCGAATGAAGGCTGCCGCGCTTGCCGAGCGTAATCATGCGCTCGACCACCGGGCGCAGCTCCTTGGCTTTGGGCAGGGTCGTCTTGATCTGCTCATGCTTCAGGAGCGCCGTCGCCATGTTGCGAAACATTGCTCTTCGGTGGCTCGACGACCGGTTCAGCTTACGCCCACTATTGCGATGCCGCATCTCTCTCTCCTCGCGCCGTGGCGCCGCTCTTAATAAGGCTCTTCCAGCCTTTTGGCCATATCTTCGATATTTTCCGGCGGCCAGCTGGCGATTTCCATGCCCAAATGCAGCCCCATATGGCTCAGCACTTCCTTGATCTCGTTCAGGGATTTGCGGCCGAAATTCGGCGTCCGCAGCATTTCCGATTCGGAATGCTGAACCAGGTCTCCGATATAGATGATGTTGTCGTTCTTCAGGCAGTTGGCGGAGCGCACGGAAAGCTCCAACTCGTCGACCTTTTTCAACAAATTCGGATTGAATTCCGGTTCCACCGCCTCTTCCTCGCGGTGGGTCTCGCGCGGCTCCTGGAAATTGATGAACAGCTGCAACTGGTCCTGAACAATGCGCGCGGCCAACGCGATGACGTCTTCCGGCGTGACCGTGCCGTTGGTCTCGATGGTCATCGACAGCTTGTCATAGTCTGTGACTTGCCCGACGCGGGTGTTCTCAACCTTGTAGGCGACCTTCTTCACCGGGCTGTAGAGCGCGTCGACGGGAATGAACCCGATCGGCGCGTCTTCTGGCCGGTTCTGCACCGCCGCGACATAGCCTTTGCCGGTCTGCACGGTCAATTCTATGTTCAAATTGGCTGCCTGATCCAAGGTGCAAAGCACCAGGTCAGGATCCATGACTTCAACATCATGTCCGGTCTCGATCATGCCGGCCGTCACCACGCCAGGCTTGGTGGCTTTGAGTGTGAGACGCTTGGGACCCTCGCCGTGCATCCTGAGCGCCAGCGACTTGATATTGAGAACGATGTCGGTCAAATCCTCGCGCACGCCGGGAATGGAGGAAAATTCGTGCAGTACGCCTTCGACCTGAATGGCCGTGACCGCGGCACCCTGCAGCGACGACAGCAGAACGCGCCGGAGCGCATTGCCGAGGGTCACGCCAAAGCCGCGCTCGAGCGGCTCGGCGACGATGGTGGCAACATTATTGCTGTCTCCGTCGGGCGAAACAGCCAGTTTCGACGGCTTGATAAGTTCCTGCCAGTTTTTCTGGATCACGGATACGACCTCACAGAATAGGTGAGCGGATATTCGCTCGCTAAGTACGGATTGCTACGCCGTCGCTATCTTCGACGGCGTTGACAATTTTTGGTTAGACGCGGCGGCGTTTGCGCGGCCGGCAGCCATTATGCGGGATCGGCGTGACATCGCGGATCGCGGTGATGACAAACCCCGCAGTTTGCAGCGCACGGAGCGCCGACTCGCGGCCGGACCCCGGCCCCTTTACTTCGACTTCGAGTGACTTCACGCCATGTTCCGCCGCCTTCTTGCCGGCATCCTCGGCCGCCATCTGGGCGGCGTAAGGCGTCGATTTGCGCGAGCCGCGAAAGCCCATGCCACCGGCCGAAGACCAGGAGATCGTGTTGCCCTGCACATCGGTGATGGTGATCATGGTGTTGTTGAAGGTGGCGTTCACATGGGCGATGCCGGAAGAAATATTCTTGCGCTCGCGCTTGCGGACGGATGACGGTTTGGCCATGGTTCAGTCCTACTTCTTCTTGCCGGCGATGGCGCGCGCCGGGCCTTTGCGCGTTCTCGCATTGGTGTGGGTGCGTTGGCCGCGCACCGGCAGGCCGCGCCGATGGCGCACCCCGCGATAGAGGCCCAAATCCATCAGCCGTTTGATATTCATGGCGGTTTCACGCCGCAGATCACCCTCAACCAAATGATCCCGATCGATGATTTCGCGTACCTTGGCGACTTCCGCGTCGCTCATCTCGTTGACGCGCCGATCCGGCGGAACGCCGGCTATATTCAGAATTTTGAGCGCCTTGGTGCGGCCAATCCCGAATATATAGGTCAGCGAGATGCCGACCTGCTTATTTGTTGGAATGTTGACGCCTGCAATTCGAGCCAAGATCAGTACTCCTCACAGAACAAAAGGCGCGCCACGGAAATTATCCGGGGCGCGTGCCCAAACCGGGCCGGATTATCAACAAACGCTGCCATGAAGTCAATCACCTCTAACACCTTATAAGAGCGCCAGAACGGCGTCGCCGACAGCCCTGATTTCAGCCATTCCATCGACCCGGGCGAGACGCCCGTCCGCGTCGTAATAAGGAATAATCGGCGCCGTCTGCTGGTGATAGGTCTGCAGCCGCGCCTGGACGGTTTCCCGGTTGTCGTCCTTGCGGCGCTCAAAATTTTTACCGCCGCATTCGTCGCACACGCCTTCAACCGCGGGCGGCTTGAATGAATCATGATATCCGGTGCCGCAATCGGTGCAGCTGAAGCGCCCGGAAATACGCTCGATCAAGGCTTCTTCATCGACCGATATGGCGATTACCTTGTCCAATTGCAATTCCCTTTCGGCCAGCATCGCATCGAGCGCTTCGGCCTGGGCGGTGGTGCGCGGGAATCCGTCGAGAATGAAGCCGTTGGCGCAATCCTCGCGTCCGATGCGCTGGGAAATCAGTTGGATCATCAGACCGTCCGGCACCAAATCGCCGGCTTCCATGATCGATTTCGCCTGTTTGCCCAAATCGCTGCCTTCCGCCACCGCGGCGCGCAGCATTTCGCCGGTCGAAAGCTGCGGAATGCCGTAATGCGCCATCAAGCGCTGCGCCTGGGTGCCCTTGCCGGCCCCGGGCGGCCCCAACAGAATGAGGTTCACCGTCTGGTGCCCCGCAATTTCGATTTCTTGATTAGTCCTTCATATTGATGCGCCAGCAAATGCGACTGAATCTGGCCGACCGTATCCATGGTCACGGTCACAACGATCAACAGGCTGGTGCCGCCGAAATAAAACGGCACGGCATATTGTGAAATCAGCATCTCGGGCAGCAGGCAGACCGCAGTCAGATAGAGCGCACCGACCACCGTCAAGCGCGTCAGCACATAATCGAGGTAGGCCGCCGTATTCTTGCCCGGCCGGATGCCCGGAACGAAGCCGCCATTCTTTTTGAGATTGTCGGCAGTGTCGGCGGGATTGAAGACGACCGAGGTGTAGAAGAACGTGAAAAAGATAATCGCGGCGGCATAGAGCAGCATATAGGCGGGCTGGCCGCGTCCGAGGAAGCCGGCGACATCGGTCAGCCAGCCCGGACCCTGTCCAGCGTTCATGCTGATCGCGGTAATCGGCAGCAACAGGATGGAGGAGGCGAAAATCGGCGGGATCACGCCGGCGGTGTTGAGTTTCAACGGCAAATGCGAACTTTCGCCGCCGAACATGCGCCGCCCGACCTGGCGCTTGGGATATTGCACGATGATGCGGCGCTGTGAGCGTTCGATAAACACGATAAATGTAATCACGCCCAACGCCATGGCGATAAGAACGATCAGGATACCGCCCGACAACACGCCGGTTCGGCCCAGTTCGAGCGTATTCACCAGCGCGCGCGGTAATTCGGCGACGATGCCGGAGAAAATGATCAGCGAAATTCCGTTGCCCACACCGCGCGCGGGGATTTGCTCGCCGAGCCACATCAGGAATATCGTGCCGCCGGTCAGCGTCACCACGGTGGTGAGGCGGAAGAACATGCCCGGTTCCAACACCGCGCCGCCGGTTTGCCCCTGGAAACCCTCGAGGCCGACGGCAATACCGTATGCCTGCACGGCGGCCAGCAGCACGGTACCATAGCGGGTGTATTGATTTATCTTCTTGCGCCCGGCTTCGCCCTCTTTCTTTAATTGGGCGAGCGAGGGTACGACGGCGGTGCCGAGTTGGATGATAATCGCCGACGATATGTAAGGCATGATGTTGAGGGCGAAAATCGTCATGCGGCCGAGCGCACCGCCGGAAAACATGTTGAACATGCCGAGAATACCGTTGGCCTGTTGCTCGAACACTTCGGCGATCACGGCGGTATCGATCCCGGGCAGCGGGATATAAGTGCCCAGGCGATAGATGATCAAAGCGGCAAACGTAAAGAGCAGGCGCTTTTGTAGTTCTTTCGCCTTGGCGAAAGCGCCGAAATTCAGATTCGCCGCAAGTTGTTCGGCTGCTGAAGCCATGGTTTATCCGTCCGTCGGACCTTGACTGTCCTCACCGTCACCGGCTTTTTCCTCTACCGGCTCGGCGGGCTGTTCCGTTGCGCCCTTTGGCTCTTTGGCGGCCTTTTCCTTTTCGTCTTTCGGCTCTTTAGCGGCCATTTCTTTTCCGCCTTTAGGCTCTTTGGCGGCTTTTTCTTCTTTTTGTTTGGACTTCTTAGAGTCTGACCTATTTGCCTTCTTAGAATCTGGGGGCCGCACCTTGACCGGGCGCACGGTAATCGTCCCACCGGCTTTTTCAATGGCCGCCACCGCCGATTTCGACGCACCGGCCACATCGATCTGGAGTGCTGTGGTCAGTTCGCCGTTGGCCAGGATGCGCACGCCGTCGCGGCGGCCGCGCACCAGTCCCGAGGCCTTTAGCGCTGGTTCATCGACGGTTTTCTTAGCGTCCAGTTGGCCATCATCAACGGCTTTTTGCAGCCGCCCGACATTGAGAATCTCGTACTCTTTGCGGAATATATTGTTGAATCCGCGCTTCGGCAGACGCCGGTAAAACGGCATTTGTCCGCCTTCGAAACCCTTGATGCTGACGCCCGAGCGGGATTTCTGTCCGTTATGACCGGTTCCCGCAGTCTTGCCCTTGCCCGAGCCGATGCCGCGGCCGACCCGGCGTCTCGATTTGCTAGCCCCCGGATGCTCGGAGAGTTCGTTCAACTTCATGATCCGTTTCCTTCGTCCACCGGCTCGATGCGCACCAGGTGATGAATTTTCTCCGCCATGCCGCGTACCGAAGGCGTGTCCTCCAGAACTCGGGAACGGTGCATCCTGTTTAAGCCGAGCCCGATCAGCGTCGCGCGCTGCGATTTGTGGCGCCCGATCGGGCTGCCGATTTGCGTCACGCGGATTTTGCCGCTTGCCGGTGAAGACATGATGCTAACCCGTTTGTTCGACGGGCTCTTCACGCCCGAAAATTTCGCTTACCTTTTTGCCGCGCTTGGCCGCGATGTTGCGCGGCGACACGCAACGCTCGAGCCCATCGAAGGTCGCCTTGACCATATTGTGCGGGTTCGACGTGCCGATCGATTTGGCAACGACATCTTTCATGCCGGCCATTTCGAACACGGCGCGCATCGGGCCGCCGGCGATGATACCGGTGCCCGCCGGGGCGGAGCGCATGACCACCCGGCCGGCGCCGAAGCGCCCTTCGATGTCGTGATGCAGTGTGCGCGCTTCGCGGAGCGGCACGCGGATCATCTTACGTTTGGCCTGTTCCGTCGCCTTGCGAATGGCCTCAGGGACCTCGCGCGCCTTGCCGGTGCCGTATCCGACGCGTCCGCGCCGGTCGCCGACGATGACCAGCGCCGAAAATCCGAAACGCCGCCCGCCCTTGACCACCTTCGCGACGCGGTTGATATGAACGAGCTTGTCCGAAAATTCAGGATCTTCTCGCTCGCCCCTCAAACGGGCCCCCATGTCCGGTCGTGCCATAACACTACTTCCTAAAAGTTTAGCCCGCCTTCGCGGGCGGCATCGGCCAGGGCCTTCACCCGGCCATGATATCGATAGGCGCCGCGGTCGAACACCACCGCATTCACGCCCGCCGCAAGCGCCCGTTCGGCGATCAGTTTGCCGATTTGGCCCGCAGCTTCCTTGTTCGAACCGCTCTTCAATCCGGAACGGGTGTCTTTTTCCAAGGTCGACGCGGCGGCAACGATCTTGCCCTGTCCGTCGTCGATCACTTGCGCATATATATGCTTGCCCGAGCGGAATACCGAAAGCCGCGGGCGCTCGCCGCCCAACTTGCGCAACCTCGTGCGCGCGCGTTTTTTCCGGCGATTGTAGAGTTCCTGTTTTCGCAACATGTCTGGCCTACTTCTTCTTGCCTTCCTTACGCCGCACATACTCGCCGACATAACGAATGCCTTTGCCCTTATAGGGTTCGGGTTTGCGGAACGAACGGATTTCAGCCGCCACCTGGCCGACCGCCTGTTTGTCCCTACCGGTTACCGCAATGTCAGTCGGCTTTTCGCAATTGATCGTAATGCCCTCGGGAATGTCATAGAGAACCGAATGGCTATAGCCGACATCGAGTTTCAACTGTTTGCCCTGCACGGCCGCGCGGTAGCCGACACCTAGAATTTCGAGTCTCTTGGTGAAGCCCTCGCTGACGCCCACCACCATATTGCTCACATTCGAGCGGCACAGGCCCCACAATTGGCGCGCGCGATTGGAATCGTCTTTCGTCTCGAACAGAATCTGTTTGTCTTCCATCGTGACGCGGATTTCGGACGCGAGCACCATTTGCAACTCACCCAATTTGCCCTTGATTGTGATGTCGTTATCCGCGATGCGGACTTCAACACCATCCGGTACGGCGATCGGGCTTCTTCCGATGCGAGACATTGCGCCCTCCTCGGCCCTTTAAAACACGCGGCAGAGAATCTCTCCGCCGACATTTTGTTTACGGGCCTCGATATCCGACAACACGCCGCGCGGCGTCGAAATGATAGAAATGCCGAGACCGCTATAGATGCGCGGAATATCCTCGACACTGGAATAGACCCGACGGCCGGGGCGCGAGATGCGTTGTATCTCGACGATCACCGGTTTGCCCTCGCTATATTTCAATTCGACGTCGAAGCTCGGTTTGCCGGCGACGCTGTCGTCCTTGCTATAGCCACGGATATAGCCTTCCTTTTGCAGCACATCGAGAATGGCGCCGCGCATTTTCGAGGCGGGCGTCTTGACGGAGCTTTTCTGCGCCCGCTGGCCGTTACGGATGCGGGTGATCATGTCGGAAATAGGGTCACTCATTGTCATGAAGCGGCCTCACCAGCTCGATTTGACCATGCCCGGAATATATCCGGACGAAGCGAGTTCTCTGAGCGCAACGCGCGAAAGCTCGAATTTGCGGTAAACCGCGCGCGGGCGTCCGGTCAACGCACAGCGGTTCCGCACCCGTATCTTGGCGCCGTTCCTCGGCAGGCTCGATAGTTTGAGCTGTGCCGTGAACCGCTCCTCGGCGGGAAGGCTGAGGTTACGCACGATGGCTCTTAATTCCGCGCGCTTCTTGGCGTCGCGCAATACCATCCGTTTCCGCTTGTTGTTTTTCTCTATGGCGCTTTTTTTGGCCATGCCATTCTCTCTTATGTTGCGTGCTAATTCACAATTGGCAGTTGGAAGGCGCTCAACAACGCGCGGCCTTCCTCATTGGTCGCGGCCGTGGTGCAAATGACGATATTCATGCCACGTATCTCATCCACGGTGTCATAGTCGATCTCGGGAAACACGATCTGTTCTTTCAGCCCGAGCGCATAATTGCCCCGGCCATCGAAGCTCTTCGCCGACAGGCCGCGAAAATCGCGCACCCGCGGCAGCGCGATTGTCACCAGGCGATCGAGAAATTCGTACATTCTGATGCGCCTGAGCGTGACCATGCAGCCGACATCCATGCCTTCGCGGATCTTGTACGTCGAGATCGATTTCTTGGCCCTTGTCACGACCGGCTTTTGTCCGGCGATGAGCGTCATTTCCTGTACCGCGGCCTCGATTTTCTTTTTGTCCGCCGATCCTTCGCCAACGCCCATATTGATGATGATTTTCTCCAGGCCGGGCAATTGCATGCGGTTCGCATAGCCGAACTGCTGCATCAAATTCGGGCAAATCTCGTTCTCGTAGACTTCTTTCAGACGTGGGCCCGCACCGTTTTCAGACATCGATGATCTCCCCCGAACGCTTGGCGTAACGGACCTTGCGGCCATCATCTAAAGTACGGTAGCCGACGCGGGTGTGTGTGTTCTCGACCGGGTCGATCAGCGCCACGTTGGAAATATGAATGGCGGCTTCACGCTCCTGAATTCCGCCCTGCGGCTCGGTTTGTGACGGCCGGACATGGCGTTTGATCATGTTGAGACCATCGACGATCACCCGGTCGTCCTTGGCGTGTATCTTCTTGACCGTGCCGCGCCTGCCTTTGTCGCGGCCGGTGAGGACGATCACTTCATCGTCCTTTTTGATTTTGCGCTTTGCCATCGCTTCCTGCTCTTTTCCGTGCTGCCCGACTACAGAACTTCGGGCGCCAGAGAAATGATCTTCATATAGTTTTTGGCTCTGAGTTCACGTGTTACGGGGCCAAAAATGCGCGTGCCGATGGGCTCGCCCTGAGGGCTGAGCAGCACCGCCGCATTGCGGTCGAAACGGATCGCAGTGCCGTCGTCGCGCCTGATCTCCTTGGCGGTGCGGACGATGACCGCGCGGTGAATTTCGCCTTTTTTCACCTTGCCGCGCGGAATCGCTTCCTTCACCGTCACCACGATCTGGTCTCCGACCGACGCGAATTTTCGCTTCGAGCCGCCCAGCACCTTGATACACTGAATACGCCTAGCACCGGAGTTATCGGCGACATCCAGGTTTGTTTGCATCTGGATCATGGGTCAATAATCCTTGTCTTCATTTTACCGCCGGGCGCTCAACCGCCGGAGCCGGCGGCATTGCCAATAACTTCCCAGCGCTTACGTTTGGAGATCGGCCGGCATTCCTGAATGCGCACGACATCGCCGACTTTGTAGGCGTTGCCTTCGTCATGTGCGGTATAGCGCTTCGAACGCCGGATAACCTTCTTGTACAGGCTGTGCATAAAGCGCCGGTCGACGCGAACGACGACCGTCTTTTCGGCCTTATCGCTCACGACCGTTCCTTGCATGATCCGCTTTGGCATGCCGTTTGTCCCTTTCCGCCTACGCTTCCGCGCCGCTCTGCTGCTGGTCGCCCAGCACCGTCTTGACGCGGGCGATATCGCGCCGCACGTCGCGCATGCGCGAGGTATTTTCCAACTGGCCGATCGCTTGCTGAAATCTGAGGTTGAAGGCCTCTTTTTTCAACGTCAGCAATTCGTCCTTGAGCTGATCTGAGGTCATGCTGCGGGCATCTTCGATTTTCATGCTCAGCCTTCCTCTGTCAGACGCGCGACCAGTTTGGTCCGGATGCGCATTTTTGCCGCCGCCAGGCGAAACGCCTCGGCCGCGACATCCTCGGGCACGCCGTCGACCTCATAAAGAATGCGGCCCGGCTTCACCCGCGCCACCCAAAATTCCGGTGTGCCCTTGCCTTTGCCCATGCGCACTTCGGCCGGCTTGCTCGACACTGGCACATCCGGAAATACGCGAATCCACACTCGGCCCGCACGCTTCATATGGCGGGTGATGGCGCGCCGGCCGGCTTCCAACTCGCGCGCCGTAACGCGGCCCGGCGTAATCGCCTTCAGGCCATAGGCGCCGAAATTAAGTTGCGTGCCGCCCTTGGCGAGGCCGTGAATGCGGCCCTTATGCGCCTTGCGGTACTTTGTCGATTTCGGTTGCTGCATGGCTGTTACACTCGTTTCCTAGCGCGGCGTCGCATGTTCCTGGGCGCGCTTGTCCTGCGCCATCGGGTCGTGGGCGAGAATTTCGCCTTTGAAGATCCAGACTTTGACGCCGCAGATGCCATATGCCGTTTGCGCCGACGCACAGCCGTAATCGACATCGGCGCGCAGCGTATGCAACGGCACCCGGCCCTCGCGGTACCATTCCGTGCGCGCAATTTCAGCGCCTCCGAGGCGCCCGCCGCAATTGATGCGGATGCCTTCGGCGCCGAGCCGCATCGCCGATTGCACGGCGCGCTTCATGGCACGGCGAAATGCGACGCGGCGCACCAACTGTTGCGCGATATTCTCGGCAACCAGCTTGGCTTCGATTTCCGGCTTGCGGATCTCGACGATATTCAGATGCACTTCGCTTTCGGTCATCTTGCTGACGTCGTTCCTGAGCTTGTCGATATCGGCGCCCTTCTTGCCAATCACGACGCCCGGGCGCGCGGTGTGAATTGTGATGCGCGCCTTCTTCGCCGGCCGTTCGATGACAATTCTGCCGATACCCGCCTGGCTCAGTTTGTCGAACAGGAATTTGCGGATGCTCAAATCCTCGAACAACAGCCGGCTATACTCGGTGTCCGCGTACCAGCGCGAATCCCAAGTGCGGTTGATTCCGAGCCTGAGCCCGATCGGGTTGACCTTTTGACCCATTATGTCCTCTCCGCGCGTTCGCGTACGACTATCGTCAGATGACTGAACGGTTTCAAGATCCGTGCGGTGCGCCCGCGCGCTCTCGGGCGCCAGCGTTTCATCACCAATCCCTTGCCGACATTAGCCTCGGCGACGATCAGCCGGTCGACGTCGAGCTCGTGATTGTTTTCGGCGTTGGCGATGGCCGATTGCAGGCATTTCTTCACCGCGCCGGAAATTCTGCGGCGCGAAAAAGTCAGGGTGCTCAAGGCTGCCTCGGCATCCTGGCCGC
>PTKB01000050.1 GCA_002937555.1 Alphaproteobacteria bacterium MarineAlpha10_Bin2
GAGTAGATGACCTCGCACCCGGCGTCTCTGAGAGCCCTGGCTACGACCTTGGCGCCGCGGTCGTGACCGTCGAGGCCCGGCTTGGCGATGAGGATGCGAGGAGGCATTACGGTCGGAGATTAGTCCGCGCCACGGCCTGGCTTCAGTCCGTCGCCGGGGCGCTTGCCCACTCGCTCAAGCGCCCATCGCGCGTGAAGCATCGCCGGGCTCCGACCGTCGTGACGACTGCGACGGATATTGCGACCGAGCCCAGGATCACGTACGTCACTACCAGCTGGACCAGGACAGCGTCCACCTCTTTGCCGTTCTCCACACCCACGTCTAGGACCTGCAGCGGGACCGATTCGTCTTTGCGCAACTTTCCCAAGACCTCCAGGCCGCGGCGGCCACGGTTGCGCCGCAGCGGGTCGCTGGAGTCGGCGATGTGGCGCAGTTCGTCGAGGACGAAGCGCGGCACCACCAAAGCGCCTTCTAGGAATCCGGTTATACTGAGGTCGGCGATCCGGCCGTCGATAATCGCGCTGGTGTCCACGAGAATGTTGCCGTTGCGCGAGGATTTTTGCGGCTTGACCCCATTAGCCTTGCCGGTCCATCCGGCCCCGTTGGAACTCATGGACGGAGCAGGGGCGTCGAGGCCGGGGAAGATGGCGATGCTGAATCCCATCTCCTGCAATTCATCGGCCGACAGGATCGGCGTCTTGCCTTTATCCGCCATGTTGGCCAGCACCGGCTTGTTGAACGCGCCGCCGACTTGGCGCAGTTCTTCGACCGATTCCGGCGCTTCGACGAAGATCACGTCGGCGCCCGCGTCGGCGAAGGCGCGGCCGCGCCGGATCGCCTCGTCCAACCCCAGCGCCGTGCGCGAATCGGTGCGCGCGATAATCAGAAAATTGGGATCCTCCCGCGCGTCGACGGCGACCTGGATTTTCTCGACCATGTCTTCGATCGGAACCACGCGGCGGTCCGGCGTGTGGCCGCATTTCTTGGGCGCCTCCTGGTCTTCCATTTGGATCGCCGCGCAGCCCGCGTCTTCGTAGCCTTTAACCGTATGATGCACGTTTAGGAGGCCGCCGAACCCCGTATCGCCATCGCAAATTAAAGGCGCATCGGTACCGTTTGCGATCATGCGTACCCGGCTCACCACGTCGCCGAAGCTGGCGATGCCGGCATCGGGGACTCCCAGATGCGAGGCCGCCACGCCGTAGCCAGTCATATAGAGGGCCTTAAAGGGCATTCGATCGGCGATTCGCGCCGAAACCATGTCAAACACACCGGGCGCGGTGACGAATTCTCCCTTTTTAATGCAATCGACCAGTTTGGCGCGTTTTTCGGATGCGTTCATGATGCGGGTTCTCTGTCATTCGGCCTATATATGCAAGAAAATTCTTAGGCACTTATGTCCGGCACGCGCGTGTGCCAGTCGGTCACGCTTTGATAGGCATGCCCCAGTTGGAACAGCCGCGCTTCCGAGAACGGCCGGCCCATGAGCTGGAAGCCGGCCGGCAATCCGTTGGCGGTAAAACCGCATGGCACGGCCAGGGAGGGAATGCCGAGATAGTTGTTCGAGCGCGTCGTCCAACTCAGGCCGGCGACCATCTCCGGCATGCCCTGGCCCGCCGCCATGTCGGTCTCGGCCAGGGTCGGCACAGGCATTGAGAGCCCCGGCGTGTGCAGAACATCGACCTTGGAAAACACCGTTTCGGTGAAATCGCGCAACAGCTTCGCGCGGATATCGAGGGCGCGGAGATATTTCGCCGCCGGCATATAAATCCCCGGCTCGTAGCGGCTCCTCACTTGGGCCTGGTAGTCCTCGGGCCGCTCGCGCAGCCAGGTTTCGTGAATGGCGACCGCTTCCGAAACAAAGACGATGTTCGACATATGTGTCGGCACATGCATGTCAGGGACGTCGACGTCGACGATCTCCATGCCGAGGTCGCGAAACGCGGCCAGACTGTCCTGCTGCAAATTTTCAACTTCGGGCGTCGTGACGTCATAGTAATAATTCGCCGGTACGCCGAGGCGGAGACCCTTCACCGGCGCGTCCAGTTGGGCTTCGTAATCCGGCACCGGGCGGCTGCTCGTCGTCGGGTCGAGCGCATCGCGCCCGGCCATAACCGCAGTGATGCGGGCATTGTCGTGCACGGTGCGGGTGAGCGCGCCCACCGTGTCCATGGTGTGGGAGAGCGACATCAGGCCGTGACGGCTAACCAAACCATTGGTGGTTTTCAAGCCCACCAGGCCGTTGATGCTGGACGGAATGCGGATCGAGCCGCCGGTATCGGAGCCGAGGCCGCCATAGACGATGCGCGCCGCGACCGCCGAGCCGGTGCCGCTCGAAGAGCCGCCGGCGATATACGCCGGGTTCCACGGATTGTGGTTGTCGCCCCAATGTTCGTTGTGGCCGGTCGGGCCGGTGGCGAACTCCGCCATGTTGAGGCCGCCGAGATAGATGCTGCCGGCGTCCAACAGTCGCTTCAGCGCCGTGCTGTCGTGATCGGCGATGTAATCCTTGCGGATCTTGGAGCCGCAGGTGGTGCGTTTCCCAGCGCGGTAATACATGTCCTTGTGCGCCAGCGGCACGCCATGCAAGGGCCCACGCAACTTGCCTTTGGCCAGCTCCGCATCGGCGCGCTCGGCCTCCGCCAGAGCTTCATCGCCCAACAATTGAATGAAGCAGTTAAGCACCGGCTGCAGCGCCTCGGCGCGGGCGATGCTGGCGCGCACCACTTCCACCGAAGAAAGCTCTTTGTTGCGGATCTTCTCGGCGGTCTCGACCAAAGAGGCGTTAAGAATTTCAGCGCTCATCGCCTCAATCCCCGGCCAATTCGTCGAGCGTGCGCGCCATATGCGAAGGCTCCGCTTCAAGCGGCAGCCCGGCTGACGCCTCGTCGAGCGCGTCGATCAACGTGTTCAGCGTCGCCGCCAGCTCCTCCGCGCGCTCCGCAGTGGGCAACGTGCCGCCGAATACACGCGCCTGAGCGAGAATCAGTTCCTTGGTGATTCCAGCCATCGAAAATTCCCGTTGAAATCTCTGTGATATTGGTCCGGACAAGTTAGCATTTTATATACTTGAGTTCGACTTCCGTGCGATAAAAAGAGCGTTGGAAAGCTGCCCTATGAGGATGAATGCCGGCGTGACGAAAAGCCCACCGGACCGCGACCTGACGGCCGTGCTGGCCGAGAATTTAGCCGCGCTCGACGACCAAACGCTGAGCGCGGCGGACCGCACGCAGATCAAACGGCTGATATTGGACCATGTCGGCGTCTGCCGGCGCGGCGCCGAGCAGCCATGGTGTCTGGCGCTTCGGGACTGGGCCGGGCGCTATGCCGGCAGCGGCGCCAGCGTCGTGTTCGGCACCGCGCTCTGCACCGCGCCCAACGTGGCGGCGCTGGTGAACGCCAGCGCCGCGCACGGCATGGAGCTTGACGATACCCATGACAGCTCGGTCAGCCATCCCGGCGCGGTGGTCATTGCGACCGCATTGGCGCTCGGCATCCAGCATCAGGCGCGCGGCGGAGTCATCATGGCCGCCATCGCCGCCGGTTACGAGGCCATGGGCCGCGTCGGGCGCGCCGTCGGCGCTTCCGAGGTGATCGAATTCGGCTATCACCCGACGGCCCTGTTCGGCGGTTTCGGCGCCGCCGCCACGGCGGGCAAATTGCTCGGTCTGGACGGACCCGGCATCGCCTCGGCCTGGGGTCTGATGCTCTCCATGGCCGGCGGCTCGATGCAATTTTCCGAAGATCCGCTTGGCACCACGGTGAAGCGGTTGCATGGCGGCTACGGCGCGCATAACGGCATACTCGCAGCGGATTTCGCGGCGCTCGGCATTGCCGGCCCGTCCCGCGCCTTGGATGGCCGCTATGGCCTTGGCCATCTGTTCGGTCAGAATCCCGACTTCGCCGAACTTGCCAGATCGGAGGACGCGCCGCTCGAAATCCATCGCATCAGCATGAAGCCCTATCCGTGCTGCCGCCTATTTCATTCCACCATCGATGCGCTTCGCGATGTTACCGACAATTTTTCCCTCGATCCTGGTCAGATCGCTCAAATTCGCGTCGGCGGACCGGTCCTCATGGGTACGCAACATATGCTGCGCCGCCCGGTCTCGGTGATGGCGGCGCAATACAGTCTGCCTTTTTCGCTCGGCACCAGCCTCGTTTTCGGGCCTGAGGTGTATGAGGCCTACGGCGAGGACAAATTCGACGACACCCGCGTTCTCGATCTTGCCGACAAGGTGGAAGCGGTCGAGGACAGCGAGTTGGAGGCCGCGTTCCCGGAACATTTCGGCAGTTGGGTGGAAGTGCGGACCGAGAGCGGCGAAACCCGGCGCGCCGACGTGCTCGACAGCATCGGCACGCCGGCCCGGCCGATGGATGCCGAAGCGCTCAAAGATAAAATCGCCGGACTGTTGGCGCCGCTCGACGCGGTTCCCGGGATCGGCGATATCACCCGCGCGGTCGAAGATCTGGAACAGGAAGGCGCGCCGGCACGCTTGGTATCCCTGTTCGCCATGGCCGAGCGCAAAGCGGCATGAGGACGACATGCAAGAACATGATATGAAATCCGACGCCCAGCGCGTCATCGATGCGGTCGAGGCGGGCGGTGTCGGGATCGTGCCGCTCGACGTGGCCTACGCTATAACCGGCAACAGCGAAGAAGCCATGCGGCGCATCTTCACCGCCAAGCAGCGCAGCTTCGAGAAGCCGAGCGGCATGCTCAGCAATTGGCAGCTGTTCAACGATATTCAGATTTGCGGCGAGCGCGAAAGCGCGGTAGTGAATTGCATCATCAACGACCATGACCTGCCGATGTCGACCGTGGCGCCATTCCGCGCCGATCATCCATTGTTCGCAGATGTTGCACCGTTTGTAATCGAGAATTCTTCCAAGGCCGGCACTCTCGATATGTTGCTGAACGCCGGCGAACTACATGAAGAATTGACCAGCCAGGCTTACGCACGCGGCGTGCCGCTGTTCGGCTCTTCGGCCAACACATCGCTTCAGGGCAGCAAGTACCGCCTCGAGGATATCGAAGCGCCGGTGCTGGAAGCCGCCGATATCGCGATTGACTACGGCACCAGCAAATACGCCAACGATGAGGGCCGCTCCAGCTCGATCATCGATTTACGCGATTTCAAGACAATCCGCATCGGCGTTTGCTACGAACGCATCGCCGAAATCCTGCTGCAGGAATTCGATATCGACCTCGTCGGCATCGGCATGGCGGGTGAGCGCGCCGCCATGGGCTAGCGGGCCTATTCCGCAGCCGCGCTGGCCTTCGCGTGCCGGCGACGCTCCTGGCTTTCGATCCAGGTTACGATGCGCCCGCCGAGCTTCTGCTCGGTGTATTTCTCGGCCACGGCCACCGCCTTGCGGAGGCCTTCCAAATCGATGCCGGTCTCGAACCCTGAGCGTTCCAGCATATGCACCACGTCTTCCGTCGCCACGTTTCCGGTCGCGCCCGGCGCGAACGGGCAGCCGCCAAGGCCGCCGATGGCGGTGTCGAACTTGCGTACGCCGCATTCGAGTGCGGCCCAGGTGTTGGCCAGCGCCAAACCGCGGGTGTCGTGGAAATGCGCCGCCAGGCGGTCGGCGCCATAACGGTTGGCGAGGGTCTCGAAGATGAATTTCACCTGTGCCGGGTCGCCCGAGCCGATGGTATCCGCGACCGCCACTTCGGCGGCGCCCGCCTCGAACATGCGCGACGCCAGATCGAACACCACTTCCGGCGCCACATCGCCCTCGAACGGGCAGCCTACGGCGGTGGAAATATAGGAGCGCGGCTTGATGCCTTCGCTGTTGGCGCGTTTGATGACGGTAATATTTACTTCGGTGGCGCGCTCGAGCGACATGCCGATATTCTTCTGGTTCATTTCTTCCGTCGAAGCCAGCACCAGGGCGATGGTCTTGGCGCCGGCAGCGACGGCGCGCTCATAGCCTTTTTCATTCGGCACCAGCGCTTCATAAGTGACGCCTTTGTCGAGCGGCAAGCGGCCGTAAAGCTCAGCCGCATCGGCCATCTGCGGCACCGCCTTCGGTGAAACGAAGCTCGTGACCTCGACCGAGCGAACGCCCGCCGCGATCAAGGCATCCAATATGGCCAGCTTGCCTTCAACCGGTACATGACGCGGTTGGTTCTGCAAGCCGTCGCGCAGCCCCACTTCGTTGACGGTCACCTTGTCGCTCATGATTGCGTTCCTTTCTGATCCATTGGGCCGCGTCTAGCCGACCGTACCGGCGGCGCGTAAGGCCGCGATATCGTCATCGCTCTTGTCTAGCAATTCGCGTAAGACGTCATCGGTGTGCTGGCCAAGCAGCGGCGGCGACGTATATGTGTCCTCGCCCGTGGCGCTCATCTTAACCGGATTGCCGGGCATTTGCACTTCTCCGCCGTCCGGGTGGGGCACCGTCACCACCATATTGCGCGCCTGCACCTGCACGTCGTTCAAGGCGTGTTCTAAGTCATTGACGGGGGCGCAGGGAATTTTGACTTCGGCCAGTTTCTCCAACCAAAAATCGCAGCTCTCTTGGCTGAGGCGGGCGCTGATTTTTTCCTCGATAAATTCCTTGGCTGCGAGACGCCCCGGTTGCAGATCGAAGGCGTCGTCCATGAGTTCCTCGATCTCCATCATGTCGCGAAACCGTGCCCAAGCTTCGTTGGTGATGATGGCGATGATCAGCCACAAATCCTTGGTCGGGTAAGTGTTGTAGGGCACATGCACGAAATGGGCATTGCCGATGGCGCCCGGCACCTCGCCGGAGAGGAAATACATGGTGGCCATGTAGTTGATCAGCGAAACCTGACAGTCCTGCATCGAGATATCGATATGCTGGCCGCGCCCGGTGCGTTCGCGTGCGTGCAGCGCGGCGAGCATGCCGACGGCGCTGAACATGCCGCCGCCGAGATCGCCGATGGGAATGCCGGCCCGCGTCGGCGGCGCGCCTTCCTGCCCGGTGATCGACATGCCGCCGCCATAGCCTTGCGCCACCATGTCGAAGGCCGGGCGTTTGAACGCCGGGCCGGATTCACCGAACCCGGTTACCGTGCAGGTGATGATGCGCTCGTTTACTTTGGTCAGCTCGTCATAGTCGATTTTGAGCCGCGCCGTGACGCCGGGGCTGAAGTTGCTGAGCACGATATCGGCCTTTTTCACCAGCTCGTAAAACAGCGCCAGCCCTTCCCCACTCTTCAAATCGATACAAATGCTTTCTTTATTGCGGTTGAGCGTCAGGAAATAAGCGCCCATGCCGTTTAGCGAATTTTTCGGATCCTTGGCCAGAAGCCCGCGCGTCAACTCGCCCTTGCCCGGCGGTTCCACCTTGATCGTCCGCGCCCCCAGATCGGCCAAAAGCATGGCGCCGAACGGCCCTGACAGCATGTGCGTCAGGTCGATCACGACCAGGTCGGACAATGCTTTCATCGTGCGCAGCTCCGTGTTTTCATATTGACAAAGGTACGGACAAATCTATGGAATATGCCCAGTGCGGTCAATGTGACCGGCGCGGCTGGCAGTGCAGCGAAAGGGAGTGTGCGTCATGGGAACGGATGCCTATAAAAAAATCGGCTATGGCGATCGCGAGATCGGATTCGGCCGTCGCCCCGCCGTCGTAGTGGTGGATTTTCAGCGCGCCTTTACCGACCCGGACATGGAGTTCGGCGGTTGCGAACTGGTGCAGCGCGCCATCGAGAATACGGCGCGTGTTCTGGAAGTGGCACGCCGCGCCAATGTGCCGGTGGCCAATTGCTACACCGCCTATCATTCCGAACGCGACATGCCGCCATGGAAGATCGGCCCGGTGCATGATTCCTTCTATTACGGCGATCCCTGTACCGAGATCGAACCGAAGACCTCGGATCCCAACCATGATTTCATCTTTTGCAAAACCGGCCCTTCGATCTTCTTCAACACGCCATGCACCACTCTCTTGGCAAAAAACGGTATCGACACGACGATCATCACCGGCTGCATGACGAGCGGCTGCATCCGCGCCAGCATCATCGATTCGTTCAGTCACGGCTACCGCACCATGGTGCCGGAGGATTGCGTCGGCGATGCGGAGGAGGGGCCGCACAACGACAACCTACGCGACGTCGGGCGGCGTTACGCAGATGTTATCGATTCGCAAACCGCGATCGATTATCTCGAAGATTACCGCACGCGAAACAATTAGCCGCGTCGCGGCCGCTCTTCAGCACATCGGCTTGATCTGAATACCCTCGGTGTGCGGGGCGGCAGCAACGGCGCGCCCCGCGCCGGTCCGCTCCTTCACCTTCACCGGCGAATCGTCGCACTCGCGGTAGGCGCTCATGGCGCGCGCCATGGAAAGGGCGCCGCGACGCGTGGCGCAGCCGCAGACGAAGGAAAGCATCTCCATGCCGCGCGCATTGGTCTCGCCGCGCACCACGCGCCAGATCGGCTGCTCGCCGAACAGGCCTTCCGTCACATAGTAATGCCGCGCTGCGTTGTCCTCCGCCATGCCGATCCCGCCCTATGAATTGCGCTCCAGGGTGAACGGATAAATCTTGGTGAAATCGGACGCCGGCAATTCCTCGAACATCCGTCCCCACACCTTTTGCAGCAGCGTATCGCTTAACAGATGCGGCGCATTCAAGGCCTTACAGGAATCGACATAGAGCCGCAAATCCTTGGCCATCAAGCGCGTCGCGAAACCGGAATCGTAGCTTTCAGTGAGAATGCGGTTGGGGAATTTATCGGTGATGGCGGTATTCTTGCCGCTTGAAACCGAGATCGTGTCGATAATCGTCGCCATGTCGAGGCCTTGCGAAGCGCCAAACGCCATCGCTTCGCTGGTTGCCGCCATCGCCATGCCGGAGAGAAAGTTGTTGAGGAGCTTCATCGCCATTCCTTGACCGGGCTCGGTGCCGACATGGCGGGCATTCTTGGCCATCGGCAGGAGCAACGGCTCAAGGCGCTCGAACAGGGCTTCGGGTGCAGCCACCATCATCGCCAGCGTACCGGCGCGCGCGCCCGAGGCACCGCCGCTAACCGGCGCGTCCGCATAGGCGATGCCGGCTTCGGCCAGTAAATCATGGGTAGCGCGGGCTTCGCTGGCGCCCGACGTGGTGTTGTCGACCACCACCTCGGCAATTCGCCCATCCGTGGCGATTATTTCTCGCGCCACGGCTTCCACCGTCGGCCCGTCCGGCAGGCAGAGAAAAACGATCGCGGCAGTTTGCGCGACTTCGCCGACACTCGATGCCGCCCTTGCGCCCTCCGGCGCGCGGTCCGCCGTGCCGGCAGCGTCGTAACAGATCATCGGGTTGCCCGCCGCCGCCAAATTGACGGCCATCGGGCCGCCCATATTGCCAAGGCCGATAAAGCCCAGGAGCTGATCAGTCATCGCCGCCCGCTTCCGCCGCTTCGAGCTCGTCCAACACGCGCCGGCCTATGCGGAACGCCTCGACCGCAGCCGGCACGCCGCAATAGATGCCGATTTGCAGCAGCGTCTCCTTGATCTCCTCGATGGAGCAGCCGTTCCGGAGTGCGCCGCGGAAGTGCATTTCAAACTCGGCCGGGCGGTTGAGCGCAGCGAGCATGCAAAGATTGTTAAGGCTGCGCTGCTTGCGCTCGAGGCCCGGGCGTCCCCACACTGCGCCCCAGCAATATTCCGTCATGAATTCCTGGAATTCCTGATTGAACTCATTGGCGCCTTTGATGGCGCGCTGGACATATTCCTCGCCGAGCACTTCGGTGCGGATCTTGAGGCCTTTTTCGAACATTTCGTTGGGCATTTATTGTCTCCCGCTGGGCTGGTGATTGTTGATTATGCGATGTCGCGGTCTTGTAAAACCTCCTCGGCGCGGATGCCGCACCAGCCGGCTTCGCGGCGGCGCCAATATTCTTCCGAGAGGCGCGAAGTCAGAATGCCGGGCGCGCCGTTGCCGAGCGTCTTGCCGTCGACTTGCGTGACCGGCGTGATGCCGCCCGCCGTGGTGCTGGTGAAGGCTTCGTCGGCGCCGCGCAAATCATTCGGCGTCAGTGGCTGTTCGCTGGTCTCGACGCCCATATCCTCGGCGAGGTCGAACACCGAGCGGCGCGTCACGCCCTCAAGCAAATTGCCGCGCGGCGTGAATAGTTTGCCGTCCTTGGCGAGCCAGATATTGAAGCCCGGTCCTTCGGAAAGAAATCCGTCCGGTGTACACAGGAGAGCCGAATCGCCGCCTTTTTCATAGGCCTCGAGCAAGCCCCGGGTGAGGTCCATCCAGTTGAAGTTTTTCACCCGCGCATCTATGGCCTCCATCGGCACACGCTGATTTTCGGTAATCACCATATTGACGCCGGTGGTTTGCTTGTCTTTGCCGAGCACCCAGTAATAGGGCACGCACACCGCCATCAGGCCGTTTTTGCATTTGCGGATATCGCGGTCGGCCAAATCGAGGAAGGGCCCGCGCGTCGCCATCAGAGTGATGCAGGTATCATCGAGCCCCGAGCGCACAATGCATTCGGCGACAATGCGCCGGATACCGTCGAGCGTATAGGGCGGCGCGATCTGCATGGCGCTGTACGAGGCCTCGAAGCGCTGTAAGTGATCATCGAGCCGGAAAATAAAACCCTTGCACGAGGACAGCGTGTCATACACCACATCGCTCTTGGTGAAGGTGGGCTCCATGATGGAGATCTTGGCTTCGCTCACGGGTACGAATTCATCGTCGATGAAGGCGATACTTTCGGCCATGGCATCCTCTCTTGCGCTCAATTTCTTGTTACGGCATCGCCGTCATTAGAGCATTAAAATTCCCGTCCCTCAAAGTCGGCGATGGAGGCGCGCATGGCGTCGGAAATGCGTTCTTTTTTGCCCGTCACCGTTACCACCATGACGAGGAGGGAGGTGGATTGGCAGGTCAGACCCTTTTCCGCGCTCCAGGCGCCATATTCGAGCACGATGCTGGTGTTGCCGATTTTCACCGTGCGCACGGTAATGATCAGGCGTTCGTTGTAAAATACGGGCTGTTTATATTCGGCTTCCAGGCGGGCGAGGACGCATCCGGTGACATCCGGCCCCGGCGTCGAAAGGCCGTGATGCATCATGTATCCCAGGCGCGCATCCTCGAAATAACGCAGGAAAGTTGTGTGATTGAGATGACTCAGGGCATCCAATTCGGCGAATAGGGCGCGGCGCGCCAAGGCGAAACGCCAGCCGGCTTCGATATTGAATTCGCCGGCGATATCTGGCCGCTCTTGTAAATCTATGAACGGCTCGAACGGGTCGCGCTTCATGGCAGGCTCCAGGCAGGTGACGGATGCCGAGCGGTTCTAACAAGGCGACCGGTGTCGCACAAGAAGAGTACACCGGCGGAAAAATGCTATTTTATTTACGATATTGCCGGTCGAAAGCTTTACGATCCCGCAAGTCGGAATTTGGCCGCAAGGTCTTCCGTTGAGACCCATTTATTTTAAATCGAGCAGGAATTGGCAATGGCTGAAAAGAAGGGCGGAGCGAAGCCTGGCGGAAAAAATATTACGGTGCCGTCGTCGGCGGCGCTGCGCCAACAAGGTGTGCGCAGACAGGCCGGCGGTGCGCAGCAAGGCGCTCAGCGTCAGCAAGCCGGGGCTGATCTCGAAGTTGGTCGCGTAGCCTCCTCCCGGGAGGCTGAGGTTGCTTCAGGCGCTTCAGGTCTGGCCGAGCGACGCTCCAGGCCAGCAGAAGGTCACGAGGACTCCGAGTAGGACGAGCGTCTTCTTTCTCATTCGTAGGTTCATCCTATTCGTTCGGTCTTGGCCTCAGATCGGCTCAGTTTCCGGCCCTTCCAAATCGCGAAGACAGCCGGACAGATGGTCAACGGACGAACATACCGCCTTCGGCCACGTCCAAGGCGATGGCGTCGAAGAAACCGCGTCGCAAGCGAAACTCCCACCGCGATGATCTGGTGGAGAGAGGAACGCGAAAACATCCCCTGCGCTCGGTCGATTGAGGAGTTTCGGATTCGGTTGTTGGCATCTACTTCCCCTCTGAAGGGTCTAGAAAGCCCCTGCCCCCGCTGCGCTTTTGCTCCGCCGGCCGGCGAACTAACCTGATTGAACGACGACGGTATCATTCCGATCGTCGAGAATTCGTCAGGAAACCGATGGCCAACCCCGAACCGTACTAAGCTTGTTGTGGTGACGAAACGAGTCCCAATCGTGGCCTTCCTGGTTGCCGCACTCATTGTCTCCGTAGCAGGAGCAGCGTGCCCGCCGCTTCAAGAGGCGTGTCCCATGCACTCGGCACAAGTGGGGTGCGGCGCAGCAGCTCCGAACGAGCCCGACGATTGCTGCCCTGGAACGACATCGTCCGAGTCTGTCTCGTTCCAAGCACAGCTCTTGAGTCGACTCCAACTCTCAGCAGCCGGCGTAGAAGGCGATTCAGATATTCGACCGTTCCCGAGGGCTCTGTCTCTCGAGCCGGTGGCCTGCCCCGGCGCCGTCAGCGTTGACCTCACCAGTCTCCTCTGCGTCCTTCTGCTTTGAAGCTTCCGTAGGATCAGTGCG
>PTKB01000051.1 GCA_002937555.1 Alphaproteobacteria bacterium MarineAlpha10_Bin2
CCGGCGGAGAAGAGAGGTTGGAGAGATGGGGCGAACTGAGCGCGCGAATGCGCGCTGTGCTCTCCCACCCAAACCCTCCCTCCCCGCTGGGGAGGAAGGGTTTGCAACAATGATACCTAACCGTCGGCCGGTTTCACATGAATGGCGCCGTCTTCGATCACCACCGGATAGCTTTTGATAGCAACCGTGCAGGGTGCGCCGGCGGGAAGGCCGGTGGCGATTTCGAAACAGCCGGCGTGGAACGGGCATTCGACCAGATCGCCGTCGATCTCGCCTTCCGATAGCGATGCTTCGCCGTGGGTGCAGGTGTCGTCGGTGACGTGGAAAACGCCGTCGAGATTAAATACCGCGAGCGGCACGTGATCCGGCGGGTCGACGCGAAGGATTTCTCCCACCGCCACGTCTTCGGTGCGGCATAGATAAAGCATGTCCAAGAATTATCCTTCGCTTTGGCTTAGCCGGTGTGGTCGCCATGAGCGGCGATGAAGCGCTCTTCCTCGAAGCTGTGCGGCACGTTGGGATCGCCCCGGTAGAGCTCGATATGCGGCGCCACCTCGGCAAGCGCGAGGGAGAGATAGAACAGGCGTTGCGAATCCTCCGGCAGTTCGCCCATGGGAAACTCGTCGGCATGTTCCAGGATCTTGGGCAGGAGCGGCACCATCGCATCGTAAAACGCCTGCAATGTCTCGGTGCTGGAACCCCGGCGCTTGGACTGGCGCGCATCTTGCGTTGGCAAAGCCCATTCCTCGACCAGCGGCTTCAGCGCCGCGAAACCCTTCGGCAGGCTTGTGCTCATTTTCCGGTTCGCTCCATTATTCCGCTGCGCTCATGCACTCGGCGATGACGTGATGGGCGTGGCGGATGAGGATTTCCTCATCCTGTAAATTAATGATTCGCTTGACGCCCGAGGCGATGGCGCGGTGCGTGTTCTCCATGGTCTGGGTGTCCTCGAGCCAGGCGTTGCGCTGTAGGAGCTGGGCATGTTCGAGCGCCCAGCGCTCGGAGTTGGTGCGCGGCGCGCGAACGTAATATTTGCCCTCCCACAGGGTCTTGTTGTGGGCGAGCGGCCAGAACTGGTGAGTGAACCAGATGCCTTCCGAAATGTGCAGCAGCAGGTTGGGAAAGGCGACGGAGAGCTCAAAAGCGAAATCCTCGCGCGCGGACGGATTGATGCTGGGCGGCAGCATGGTGCCTTCCGCCTTGGCGACCAAGGAGCCTCGCGCATGTTTCTGGGCGATCGCCGCCACCGGCTCGGGCGCAGTGTTCATATTGAGGCAGACGCCGCAGGTGCGGTGCGGGCCAAATAGCTGAACGTCCGAGAGGCCGGTCGAAAACACGTCGGGGAACGAGCCGGCATGGATGGTGTTGACGTGATAGGCCTCGGCGAAAGCGTCGTGGGCGATCTTCCAATTGCAGTCGAGATAGGTGTGATATTTGTAGCAATAATCCATCTCGGCGTAAGGGTAGCCCGACATATGGTCGCCGTACGCGCTGAGGAAATCATGCAGGCTTTGCGGCGGCTCAGGCGCGAGGTTGACGAAAACAAAACCTTCCCACACGTCCGCATGGACCGGCGCAAGCCCATTCTGTTGCTTGTCGAAACAGGAATAAAACCGTTCCTCTTCGGGCACGTTTATGAGCGCGCCATCGGCGCCGTAGACCCAACCATGAAAGCGGCAGGAAAGCACCGCCGCCTTGCTGTGGCCGTAGGTTTCCTCGCCGCTCTCGGTCACCACCTTGTTGCCGCGGTGCGAGCACACATTGTGGAAGCCGCGCACCGCACCGTCCTTGCCGCGCATGATGATGACCGAGGTATGGGCGAAGGCGAGACGCTTGACCTTGTAGCTGCCGGGCTCGGCGATTTCTTCCTCGCGCGCGACATAGAGCCAACATGTATTGAACACTGCCGCGATCTCGCGCCGATAAAAATCTTCCGAGACGCACGGCTCTGCCGGGATTGGCCCTTGCCCGAGATGAGGATATTTTTCCGACCAGCGATGGGCCGAGACGCTGCTCATGGAGTGTGTTCCTGACGGCCTCTATTTTTCATTTCGGGCCAGCAGTCTAAAGTAAAAGCGGAGAGGGAGAAAGCCATGCGAATCGAAACGATATTCACCGAACCCACGCCGCGCATCGCCGCCGACTGCTTGGGCCGAGGACCTGTGGTCTTGTTCCTGCATGGCATCGGCGGCAACCGCACCAACTGGCGCGATCAACTGCCAGCATTTGCGCCGCATTACTTGGCCGTGGCCTGGGACGCGCGCGGCTATGGCCTCAGCGACGGCTACGACGGCGCCTTCGATTTTGCCGACGTCAGTGCCGATTTGGCGCGTTTGCTCGATCATTTGAAGGCGGAACGGGCGCATCTGGTCGGCCTCTCGATGGGCGGGCGCATTGCGGCGGATTTCTATTTTCGCAGTTCCCAGCGGGTGGCGAGCCTGACCCTGGTCGATACCCATACCGGCTTCACCGACTTGTCGCCGGCGCTGCGCAAGGAAGATGTCGATTCCCGCCTGGCACCGCTTAAGGCCGGCAAGACGGTGGCCGATATCGCACCGGTGGTGGCCAGCAAACTGCTCGGCCCGGATGCCACGCCGGAGGTGCGGGCGCGCCTCGAAGAAAGCATCGCGAGCCTGCGCCAAGAATTCTATATGAAATCGGTTGCGGCGACGGTGGAGCAGGACTCGGTCGGCGATTACAGCGCCATCAACGTGCCGACCCATGTGATGGTCGGCGAGCACGATCCCTTAACCACGCCCGCCATGTGCCGCAAACTGGCGGATCAAGTGAAAGGCGCCCAGTTCACAATCATCCCCGGCGCCAGCCACCTCAGCAATATCGAGAACCCCTCGGCGTTCAACGAGAAGGCCCTTGGCTTCATCGATTCGTTGTCGCCGTAACAAAAAGAAACCGGCCGGCGATATTCTCGATTGTCTTCGGGCCGTTCTAATTGCGGCTCATGAAGTAAGGCATGACCCACCCTTGTGGGATCGGCTCGAACATCACGTCGTCCTTGTGGACGACGGTGGTGACGGCCTGCAGGAGCGGAATGGCCTTTGATTCCGACGCCACCTTGACGTTGAAATCCTTATAGCCCTGGATGCGCTTGGCGTAGTCGGTCTCGCCAAAGAGGCCGCGCACGATTTCGCCGATATCCTCGGTGCGCCACGAGCCGAACGGCAAGTCCGGATGCATCATGTAGCCGGTGAAAATCTCCGGATCGCCGGTCGAATTGTCCCAGTTGTACATGAACACTTCAGGCTGGTTCTCGGTGTTGTTGAGCTCATAATATTTGCTCAACTCGATCACCGTGGGTGTCACATCGATACCGACTTTCTTCCACATGCCCGATACGGCGCGCGCCATATCGAAATCATTGGTGAAAGCGCCGTTGGTGGTCATGAACTCGAAGGTCACCGGATTGTCCGGTCCGTAACCGGATTTGGCCAGCATCTCGACCGCCTTGGCCGGGTCATACGGGAACTCGTAATCATCGACCGAGCCGGAACTCCACTTCGGCACCGTCAAGGAAAGCGGCGGCGCCTTGCCATCGAACAGGCGCTCCGAAATGGCATTCTTATCGATGGCAAGATGCATGGCGGCACGAACATTGTCGTCCAGCATGACGCCCTTGCTGGCGATCTGGAGATAGTAAACATGGGTGTAAGGCGTGATATGGCCGGTCAGGCCGTCCACGTCGTTGAGGCGGATGGCCTCGCGGATCGGCACGTTCACCGCAACGTCGGCATTGCCCGACTGGACCGCGGCCACGCGCGCCGGCGCGTCGGTGATGATCTCGAAGGTGACGCGCTTGATCTTGGGCGCGCCGCCCCAATAATCGTCGTACGCCTCGAGCACGATACGCGAGCCACGCTGATAATCGATCAGCTTGTAGGGGCCGGAGCCAACCGGATTTTCGATGAACGCGTCATGGCCGACTTCGGTGTAATATTTCTTCGGCACGATGTAGCTGCCGAGGAAATTCCACCACTCCTGCACGGTCGCCATGGGGCGGCCGAAATGAAGCGTCGCCGAGGTAGGCGAAGTTATCTCGAAATCCGCGATCGCGCCCCACACGCCGGCGAAATCGATCGGATGCACCTCGTCCGACAAACGGTCGAAGAAGCTGAACTTGATGTCTTCCATGGTCATCTTGTCGCCATTATGGAACGTGACATCGTCGCGCATTTCGATATGCATGGTGAGCGGATCGCCCTCGGCATAGGCCCACTTGGTCAGTACATGGGGGATGTAGCCGAGCTTGTTGTCCTGGGCGAGCGGCGCATCGAACACCGACTTGAAGATGCCCTGGCCGGTCGGGAAATTGACGCTCGGATCCCAACTCGTGATGTCCGCCTGGAAGGCGATGACCAGATTGTCGCCCGCCGCCTTGGTCGGCGTTTGTACGCCGACGGCGATGACGGCCGCAACCGCAACCCCCGCCGCGAGGCGAATTAGATATTTGAATCCTGGCAATTTGAGCATTTATTTGTTCTCCCTGCTTTATTGCTAAATCTCTATTTACCCTCTTGTGGCCAATGTTCCCGCCCCTTGTCCCTCGGGTCAAGGCCGATCCGGACCAAGTCAACGAAACTTTACTTTTACTCGCCTTGCTTGGCCGCGTTTCTTGTTCTTAACTCACGGCCACTTAAACCACTCGTCAAACGCCTTGATGGCGTTGCGTACAGCGACCGGCAATAACCAATGCAGCTATAAAATCGCGCCATGATGATACGCCCCCGCCGCCCATGCTGCGCCTGATTCTCGCGATATTGCTGCGGCGTTTGATCGTCGTCATTCCGATGCTGTTGGTTGTATCGGTGATGATATTCGTGATCCTCAGGCTACTACCGGTCGACCCGATCGCCATGATCATTTCGCCGACGGCGCTGCCGCACGAAGTGGAAGCCACGCGCGCCTTTCATGGCCTCGACAAGCCGATACCAGTGCAATATCTGATCTGGATCGGCAATGTCTTCTCGGGCGATTTCGGCAACGCCATCAGCTTCCGCGTCAGCGTGCTGAATTTGGTTGGCGAGACCCTGCCGGCGACCATCGAGCTGGCGCTGTTTGCGCTCTTCTTCGCCGTCATCATCGGCTTCGGCGCCGGGCTCTATATGTTTCATGTGCGCGGCACGGTGCGCGAAACCGTCACCGATGTGTTCAGCATCGCCATGCTGTCCTTTCCGGATTTTTTATGGGCCCTGATCCTCATTCTGCTGGTCGGCGTGCAATGGGCAATTCTGCCCTTTACCGGACGCTACGGCCCCGAATTTATCGCCCCCGACATCACCGGCTTTATTTTCCTCGACGCCATCATCACCGCCGATGGGCCGCTTTTATGGAGCGCACTTGGGCATATTATACTGCCCGCCCTGGCGCTCGCTTTGGCCTTCGCGCCCTTGATCATGCGGGTGCTGAAATCGAGCCTGACGGAAGTGATGACCGAGGATTACATCACGCTCGCGCGCTTACGCGGCATCAGCGAGTGGCGCATCCTGCTGCGTCATGCGCTCAAGAACGGCGTGCTGCCAACGCTAACGCTGGTCGGCGTGCAGTTCGGTTTTCTATTCGGCGGCACGCTGCTGGTTGAAATTATTTTCGCTTATCCCGGCCTCGGCAATTTGATGGTGCGCGCCATCCGCAACACCGATTTGCCGGTCATCCAGATGGCGGCGCTGACTTATTGCGTCGTCGTGCTCGCCTCCAACACGGTGGTCGACGTGCTTTATGTCGTGCTCAATCCCAAGCTGAGAAAAGAATGAACGCGCTGGCCTGGAGAATCCGCCGGCTGCCCGCGCCGTTGCGCTCGGGCCGGGTGCTGATCGGCGGCGGCATCGTGCTCGCCGTCACGGTGATCGCCATCTTCGCGCCCTGGCTCGCGCCCAACGATCCGCAAGAGCAGGATTTGTTCGGCAACATCATGCCGCCGGCCTGGGACCCCTTGGGCGATCCCAAATATCCGTTCGGCACCGACAATCTCGGGCGCTGCATCCTGTCGCAACTGATTTACGGCGCCCGGGTGGCGATGGTCGTCGCCGTCGTCGCCTCGACCGGCGCCATGGTGATCGGCGTCACGCTTGCCCATATCGCCGGCTATTTCGGCGGCTGGATCGACGGGCTGATCACTCGCCTCGTCGATCTCTGGATGTCGTTTCCGCCGGTGGTGCTGTCGCTCATTTTAATGCTCGGCCTCGGCGTCGGCGTCTCCAACGTGATCCTCGCCATTATTCTCGTGGATTGGACGCGCTTTTGCCGGGTGGTGCGGAGCGACGTGCTGGTGGTGCGCCAGCGCGACTATATATCGGCGGCGCAATTGCTCGGCTTCGGCCATTTCCGCACACTTCGCCGCGAGGTGCTGCCCTCGGTCATGCCGTTGATCATCACCTTGATGGCGCTCGAAATGGGCATTGCCGTCGTCGTCGAGGCGATCCTCAGTTTCGTCGGCTTGAGTGTCGAGGCCGATGTCTCCGCCTGGGGCGTGATGGTGGCGGACGCAAGGCAATATATGTACCAGTCGGTTTGGGGATTGATCCTGCCGATCGCCGCCATCACCGTGACCGTGATGGGCTTCAACCTGTTGGGCGACGGTTTGCGGCGCACGCTCGATCCGCGTCTGCGCCAAGAAAGGCACGCACAAGCATGAGCCTGGTCGAAGCCCGCGATATCACGCTCAGCGCCCGCATCGGCGATATGTCGGTGGAGGTGCTGCGAAACGTATCCTTCACGCTCGAAGCGGGCGAGACACTTGGCCTGGTCGGCGAATCGGGCGCCGGCAAATCGATGATCGGGCGGCTGTTTTCGCAGCTTCTACCGCCGGGATTTGCCGTCTCAGCGGGCGAGCTCATATTCGATGGGGAGAACCTCATCACTATGTCGCAAACCAAACGCCGGCGCCTGCTAGGAAAACGCATCGCCTTCGTTCCGCAAGAGCCGATGACGGCGCTCAACCCGGTGCTTTCCATCGGCAGCCAGTTCAACGAGCATTTGAAGCGTCTCGGCGTGCGCGGCGGGCGCGCGCGGCGCGATCTCGCGATCAAGATCCTGTCCGAAGTGCATTTGCCCGAGCCGGAATTGCTGCTCGGCAAATATCCCCATCAGCTTTCCGGCGGCATGTGCCAACGCGCGCTGATTGCGCTGGCCTTCGCCGGCGATCCAGTGCTGGTCGTTGCCGACGAGCCGACTACCGCGCTCGATGTCATGACGCAAGCGCGCATCATGGCGCTGATCGCTGAGATGCAGCAACTGCACGGCACGGCAATGATCCTCATCACCCATGACCTCCGCCTCGCTGCCCATGTGTGCGACAAGATTCTCGTCATGTATGCCGGCGACGTGGTTGAAAGGAGCGGCGCGCGCGATCTGCTGGCCGATCCGCGCCATCCCTATACGCGCAGCCTGAAGCGCGCCAATCCGACGATCTCGGGGCCGCGCATGCGCCTGCCGACGCTGCCCGATCAGATGCCCGGGCTGGTCGAGTTCAGCAATCTTTCGGGCTGCAGGTTTTCGCCGCGCTGCCCGGTCAATGCGGATGCGTGCCGGGCCGGTGTCCCGGCCATGCTCGAAATCGGACCTGGGCACGATGTGCTCTGCGTGCCGGCCTGCGCCAGCGGCGAGCGCGATATTAGCGAAGTCGAGGCGCCGCCCGCGCCGGGCGGCAACGGCACCGATGCGCCGCTGGTCGAGCTCAAGAATGTCTCGCGGCGTTTCGTCACGCGCGGCAAATGGTTCGCTAACGCCACCACTGTCGATGCCGTCAACGACGTATCGTTTGCCATCGGGCAGGGCGAGTTCATCGGCATCGTCGGCGAGAGCGGCAGCGGCAAGACCACGGTGGCGCGCATGATCGCCGGCCTCGACCAGCCGACCGAAGGGCAAATTCTAGTGCGCGGCAAAGACGCGCGGCTGCAAACCGCGGAAGCGAAAGCTGAGCGCCTGGAAACCCTGCAAATGATATTTCAGGATCCGCAATCGGCGCTCAACCCGCGGCGCATGGTCGAAAGCCTGCTCACGCAAGCCATGGAAGCCGACCATCGCAACCACGATGCGGAGGAGCGCGGCGGGCGGGCCGTGGATTTGTTGCGCGAAATCGGCCTGCCTGGCGACAGCCGGCGGCGCTACCCGTCGCAACTTTCCGGCGGCCAGCGTCAGCGCGTCAATATCGGCCGCGCCATTTGCATCGCGCCCAAAGTTCTGGTGGCGGACGAAATCGTCTCCGGCCTCGATGTGTCGGTGCAGGCGCAAATTCTCAACCTGCTGCTGCGTCTGCGCGAAGAATTGGATATTTCCCTGCTGCTGATTTCGCACGACCTTTCGGTGGTGCGCTATATTTGCTCGCGCGTGTTTGTCATGCATAAGGGTTGCGTGGTGGAAAGCGGCCCGACGGAGCAGGTTTTCGCCGATCCGCAGCATGCCTACACGCGCACCCTGCTGTCCGCCGTCCCGCCCGACGATGCCGACTCGCCGTGGCCGCCGCTCTTCAGCGAGAGTGAAGCGGATGTGGTTCGCGCATTTTAATCCGGGCGCGGCTCGCGCCACATGAGATTGAGCGTCGGGCCGCCCATCGGCAACCGCGCTTGTCCCGTCAGTTCGAAGCCGAAGCGCTGGTAAAAGCCGACTTTGGCAGCGTCGGCGGTTTCCAAAAACGCCGGCATGGCTTCGGCGTCCGCCTGGCTGAGGGTCTCGGCGATCAAAGCCGAGGCGAGGCCTTGGCCGCGCGCGTGCGGTAGCGTGGCGATAAAGGAGAGATAGTAGCACCTTTCCTTGGGGTGAATTTCGACGCTCGTCCGGATCACCGCTTCGAGGCGGGAAAAGCGAAGCGGTGAGGCGATCCGCAACATCCAGAGCGCGTTCATGAGGCCGGCCCATACGCCGCCCTGCGCCGGCTGGGCATGGGGCGGCAGCCAGATGGCGCACGCGCTGAAATTGGCGTCCACGCGCACCCCGCCATGCGGCAAGGCATCGGCCAGTATGGGGGCGAAAAACTGTTCTGCGGCACGGCGCCGCGACCGCGGGCGGAGAAACCAATCGAGCACGATATCGTCGGCGAAGGCGCGCGCCAGCAGCTCCGCCAACTCCCGCGCCTCGTCCGGGCGCGCGGCGCGCAATGACGTCATATCAGGGCAGGGTCTGCCACTCTCGATGGGCCGGGCTGATCAGCTTGAGGCAGAGCTTCACATGGTTGAAGCGCCAGCCCGCCGCGGTCTTGACCAGCGTCGTCTCGTACCAGCCGCCGATCAGATTGTCTTCCGGCTTGCCGTCGCCGTCCGGCATTTTCGCCAGCTCCCAGAGGTACCAGAAACATTCGGCGCTCGCGCCGTCCTCGGCAATCGTTACTTCCGGCGATACCATATAGTGGAGGCTCCATAGGATGGTATCGCGCGCGACCTCGACCATGGCCTTGCTGATCGCATCGATGCCTTCATGGCGGCCGAAGCCCTCGGCTTCCCACACCGCGTCTTCGGTGTAGAGGGGCGCCAGGATTTCCGGGTCGTTCTTGCGGTCGGCGCCGCGGGCGTAGGTCACCACCATGCCCTTGATCGCTTCGATATCCTCGAGCCGCGTGATACGTTCTTCCAGGCTTAAACTCATCTTGTGCTTAGCTCTGCATGAATTGTTCGAGCGCGTGATAGCCGTGGCGGACGAGAATTTCCTCGTCCTGCAGGTTCAATTCGGTCTTGGCGCCGGATTGCAGCGCGGCTTGCGTCGCTTCCATGGTGGCGGTGTCTTCGAGCCAGGCGTTGCGGGCGATCAATTGCGCGCATTGCAGAGCCCAGCGCTCGCTGTTGGTGGTGGGCGGGCGGTAATACATCTTGCCTTCCCAGCGCGTGCGGTTGTGCGCCAGCGGCCAGAACTGGTGGGTAAACCACAGCCCTTCCGAAATATGCAGCAGCAGATTGGGGAAGATGACGCTGAGCTCGAAGGAGAAATCCGCCATGCCGTCCGGGTTGACCGAAGGCGGCAGGGTCGAGCCAGTGTGATGCGCGCCGGCATAGCCGCCGGCGATCTTATCGGCGACGGTCTGCACCGGGCGAAGCTCGGCCGACGGGCTGAGGCAGACGGCGGCGGTCCGGTGCGGGCCGAACAGGCGTACGTTCGCCAAACCGGACGAGAAGGTGTTGGGGAACGATCCGGCATGGATGGTGTGGACGTGATAGGCCTCGGCGAAGGCGTCGTGGCTGACTTTCCAATTACACGCGAGATCGGTCCAATAGCTGTAGCATTCGGAGAGTTCGGAATAGGGGAAGCCGCCCATATGCTCGCCGTATTCGCCAAGGTAATCGATGAGGGACTGGCTGCCTTCGGCGTCGAGATTGACGAAAACAAAACCTTCCCAGACTTCCGTCCTGACCGCTGCGAGTCCGTTCTCCGCCTTGTTGAAACAGGAATAAAAGCGCTCTTCTTCGGGGACTTGAATGAGACTGCCATTGGCATCATAGACCCAGCCGTGAAAGCGGCAGGAAAGGATAGCGGCCTTGCTCGAGCCAAAGGTCTCGTCGCCGGTTTCCGTCACCACCGTGTTGCCGCGGTGCGAACAGACATTGTGGAAGCCGCGCACCGTGCCGTCCTTGCCGCGCAGCAGGATGACCGAAGTGTTGGCGACGTCGAGGCGCTTGACCTTATAGTCGCCGGCATTCGGCAGTTCCTCGTCGCGCGCCACCATGAGCCAGGTTTTCTTGAACACGATGTCGCGTTCGCGGGCATAGAATTCCGGCGAGACGCAGGGCTCGGTCGAGACCGGGCCGGTGCCGAGTTCGGGATAAAGGACCGCCCAGCGGTGCGGCGCGGCTTCGCTCATAAGGAATCTCCTAGCTCACATCGGGCATGAGTCTAGCATAGTTTCATCCGGCGGATTTGCTGGGCCGGTTGACCAGGAAGACGCCGAGAATCATCAGCGCCAGCGCCGCCCATATCCACAGGCTGTGGCTTTCGTCGAAAAAGATAATGCCCCAGCCGATCGCGGCGAGCGGGACGATGAAATTGACGGTGGTGAAAATCACCGGCCCGGCGACGCGGATGATCTCGATCATGAGGTAGAACGCCAGCGCCAGCACGCAAGCTGCCATGATGAGCGCCCAATCGCCGTCGCTCATAGGCCCTTCGAACCACCACCATTGGCCGCTCGCCAGCATCACCACCAACATGAAGAGCGCGCCCGCCGTGAGTGTGCCGCAAGCCAGCGGCAGCGCGCCGGACGGCGGCGGCTTGAGAAGCGCGATGATGATGGCGTTGGCGACATAGAGGATCGGCGTCACCATGCCCAACAACACCCAGGGCACCATATCGGGCGACGGCAGACTGGTTTCGGGAACCACGATCAGAGCGACGGCGGCGAGGCCCGAGACGAGACCGAGCGTGCGCAGCAGGGCGAATCGGTCGAGCTTAAACAGAGCGGCGGCGGGATAAGTCAGGATCGGCGTTAGCGTCGCGCCGAGGCTGAGCACGCCGACCGGGACTTCCGGCGCTACCACGGCCAGCACCGAGTAGGAGAGACCGAAGGAAATCGTGCCCAACACCAGATAGGCGCGCAGATGCGCCCACTGCAGACTGGGCAAGCTGCGCGTGAACAGGCAGAGCACGAACAGAATAATCGCGGCACCTACGCCGATCCAAAACACATAAGCGAGAAAAGGGATGCCGCCGGTAACGGCGAAGCGGTTGAGCGAATAGAACAGGCCCCAAATGATGCCGGAAACGAACAGCATGAAGATCGGCCAGCCCATCGAAGGCGCGCTCCGCGCCGTCCGGGAGGCGGCGGCTTCGGAAGCTTCAGCCGTGTCGGTCTCGCGCGCCGCCATCAACTTTCCTTCGGGTCCTGCAACTAGGGCTGGTCAGCATAGCGCCAAGCTCCAACGAACCCAATTGCCGTCGATTCAGGCCAGGCGGTTGGGCGGCGGCTTGCCGGCAAAAAAGGCGTCGAGATTGTCGAGCGCCTGGAGGCCCATGCCGCTTCGCGTTTCCACGGTGGCGCTGCCGATATGGGGCAACGGGAAAGTATTGGAGAGGCGGGCATAGCCAGGATGGATGTTGTCGGGCTCGCCGCGATAGACATCGAGGCTGGCGGCGCGCAGGCGCCCGGATTCCAAAGCGGCGACCAAGGCGTCGTCATCCACCA